>CAMCYM010000145.1 GCA_945883885.1 Chryseobacterium gleum | reverse complement strand
ATTGACCGCCCTCGTATCGGAACGACTTGATTTCTGCCACCCGCTGGCGGTGCCGGCGCAAGTTGTCCAGCTTTTCCTCCTTTGCCTCGTACGCGGCATCGGACAGGACGACCACGCGGTCCGAGGCCAGCATGGCGTCGAGTTCCTTCAGACGGGTTTCCAGCAAGGCTTTGCGCTCCGCTGACATCGCATGGTCGTCGCCGTGGTCCGCTCCGTCGTGGTGCGCTCCCCCGTGCAACTCCCCTGACACCGCCTTGTGCTCTGCCAGCAGGTGACCCTTCTCGTGGGCAAGCTCCGATTCTGCTGCAGCGATGGTGGAGTCCAACTGCACGAGCATCGCATCCACCCCGGCGGACGTCACCAATCCGAGCGGATTCTCGGCCGTAATCAGGTTGAAGTTCGACAACCCGAACTCACCGTCGGCGCCCGGATAGCGCGCCGTCCAGTCGAACTGCTTCGAGTACAATTCAATCCGAATGGCATCTTCCGACGCTTCACCGGTCATGTCGTTCCACGTCCTCAATCCGTAGGCGATGAGGACCGCCAGCACGATGGAAGGAATGACGGTCCAAACGAGCTCCAGCCGGTTGTCGTGCGCAAAGAACTTCGCCTTCCGGTCCTTCCGGTGGTAGTACTTCGCCGCAAACCAGAAGAGCAGCGTGTTCACGATGAAGAAGACCACCGTGATGATGAGCAGGTTGAAGTTCATCAACTGGTCCACCGCCTCGCCGTGCACCGAAGCTGCCGGTGGGAGGTAGTCCCCGTACTTCAGACAGCTCCAGATAAAGAAGCCGTAGAAGAGGACCATGAACAGGAGGAACAGGCCCCCGTTCAACCGGTTGTCCGCTTCCGAGATGTCTTCCTCGCGCTTTGCGCGCAACGAAGACGACAGCTGATACACCTTCGCCAGCTGCACGATTGCCACCAATCCGAGGATGACAACCAGAAGTATGAGCAGTTTCATCAGTAGTGGAGGTCCTTCGATTCTTGCAGCATCGGGTGGTTGACCGGGACCAGCGGAGCCTTCGCCAGCGCCCGGAGGACGACGTGGAGGAAGAGGCCGAGGAAACCGAGGAACAATCCCACTTCAAAGATGCCAAATTCGTTGTGGTCAAACAGGGTTCCGGGGATGACAAGCAGATATACATCCACAAAGTGCCCCAGGAAGATCAGGATCGCCACCGGCACCACGAATTTCACGTTGCGCTTCGTGTCCCGGGCGATCAAGGTGTAGAACGGAACCGCGAAGTTCACGAAGAACATCGTGATGAAGGGCCACTTGTAATCCGTGAAGAACCGCGTGACGTAATAGGTCACTTCTTCCGGAATGTTCGAGTACCAAATGAGCAGGAACTGGCTTACCCACAAGTAGCTCCACAACATGGAGATGGCGAACATCCATTTGGCCAAATCGTGCATGTGGCTGGAAGTCACTTCCTGGTAGTAGCCCTTCGAGCGCAGCCAAATCAGCAACACGTTCGTGAAAATCATGAGACTGACCCACATCCCGCTGAACACGTACCACCCGAACAGCGTGCTGAACCAGTGGGTATCGATGGACATGATCCAGTCCCAAGAAAGCGTCGAGCTGAACACCGCGAAGAACACGAGGAACAACGCCCCGCGCCGGAACTGCTTGTAGTGCAGGTCCAAACTCGGTGCGCGGTCCTCTTCAAGCGACCACTTGCGGAACAACCGTGCGAAGATGAAGAACGTCGCGAGGTAGGCCAGCGTCCGGAACCAGAAGAACGGAGCAGCGAAGTACGCCGCCTTCTTCGCGATGATGTGGTCGTAGTTCGGGTTCTCTACCGCCCCTTGGACCGCCTCGTCCACGTACTCCATGCCGCTGCCGTTGTCCACCATAAAGGGGTGGTACAACGTGTGGTCCATCCAGTGGTAGAGGTGGTGCCAATGCATTTGGCCTGCCAAAAGAATGACCACGATCAGCGCGCCGCCGATGGGCAAGAAATGCCACACCGCTTCGAAAATGCGCTTGATCAGGGCCGACCACGCCGCTTCCACCGCGTAGTTGAGGGCGTAGAAGAAGAGGCCCGCAAGGGCGATGCTGAACCAGAAGAAGCTGTTCACCAACAGATTCGCCCACCAACGCTGGTGATGGTCCGTGTGGTCCGTCAGGAAGCCCCCGACCAGCGCCACTGCTCCGATTGCCATGAGGACCCAGGTCAGCGTCCGGACACGGCCTTCAAACTTGAATTCCATGGTCAGCTTTTCATCGTCTGTGCGGGGGCCGCGGCCGTAGCCGTAGAATCCGCGGGTGAACCGGCAGCAGGAACGGAACCGCCTTGCTGCAAGACTTTGATGTACTCAATCACCAGCCAACGGTGGCGCTGCGAAAGCTGCGAAGCATGCGAGCCCATCAAGCCTTTACCGTACGTCAGCGTGTGGAACATCTTCCCTTCCGGCAAGTCCTTCAACTTGTCGCTGTAGCTCGGAATGCCTTGGATGTGGCCGTTGCGGCTGAGGGCGCCGTCTCCTTTGCCCTGCTCGCCGTGGCACTGCGTGCACATTTGGACATAAATCTGCTTGCCCTCCTCGACCATCTCTGCGGTCACTGAGTCGATGGGCGACCGGAGCATGAGCCCGGCCGCCTCGTACCCCTCGGGAGTGTTCGGGTAGGCGTAGGGCAGCACGAACGCCATCGCGGCCGGCGCATAGGGAATGGTGCCGGCCACCGGCACCCGCGCGGACTGCGTCATGCGCTGCGCTTCGGCGACATCGCTCCCGAAATCATACGGGTCTTGGCCGTAATCCACGTAGGCCTCAATGGCCGGAGAACGGTACATGTCCGGCATGTACTCCACGCCCGGACTGTTCGGGTCGGTCGTGCATCCGATGCCGAAAGCCACCGGAATCACCGCTACCCAAGTCGTTAACTTCCTCATCACCCGTAAACTTTCGTGCTGAGTTCAACCATCGGCGTCGCTTGGATGGCGGCCTCCAGGGCATCCGCCTCCAGCGCATTGTCTTCCGTCCGGATCTCCATCACGAACCGGTCGTCCGTGGTCCGCGGATCGGGGTTCGTCGCGGGCAGTCCCGGCAGCGTCCCGTTGCGCAGCAGGTACGTGATGGCCATCCCGTGCGCCCCGCACAACACCGAGAATTCGAAGGTCACCGGAATGAAGGCCGGCAGGTTCTCGATGAGCGAGAAACTCGGCTTGCCCCCGATGTTCATGGGCCAGTCGTGGATCATGAAGTACCACATGCCCAGCAGCGCGAGCGAAGTCCCTGTCATCGCATACATGAAGGCCGTGATGGCCAAACGCGTGCGCTTCACCCCGATGATCGGATCGATCCCGTGCACCGGGAACGGGCTGAACACCTCCTTGATGCGGATGCCTTGGGCAACCAGCTGCGACGCCGCCTCCTTCAGCGTGTCGTCGTCGTCGTACATGACGTGGAAGACCTTGTTCACCGGGTCAGTGTTTGTCAGGGTTGTTCTTGTAGCTCTCGCCGCTCGACTTGAGGATCGTCTTCAACTCATTCAAGGCCAGCACCGGGAAGAACCGTGCGAAGCCCAGGAAGAGGGTGAAGAAGATGCCGAGTGTGCCGATGAAGATGCCGATGTCGAAGGCCGTGGGGTGGAACTCCCCCCAGCTCGACGGATCGTAGTCGCGGTGGATCGACGTCACGATGATCACGTACCGCTCGAACCACATGCCGATGTTCACCACGATCGACAGCACGAACGTCGCGAGGAGGCTTCGGCGGATTTTCTTGAACCAAAACAGCTGCGGGCTGATCACGTTGCACGTCATCATGATCCAGTACGACCACGAGTACGGGCCGCTGAAGCGGTTGATGAAGGCGTAGCTCTCGTACTCTACACCCGAGTACCACGAGATGAACAACTCCGTCAGGTAGGCCACCCCCACAATCGAACCCGTCACGATGATGACGATGTTCATGTATTCGACGTGTTTCGTGTGGATGTAGGCCTCCAGGTTCATGCCCTTGCGCATGATCAGCAGCAGGGTTTGAACCATCGCGAAGCCTGAGAACACGGCCCCGGACACGAAATACGGCGGGAAAATCGTCGTGTGCCAGCCGGGGATTACCGACGTGGCAAAGTCCATCGAGACGATCGAGTGCACGGAGAACACCAGCGGCGTGGCGATCCCGGCCAGGACCAGGGACACCTCTTCAAAGCGCGTCCAGTGCTTCGCGCGTCCGCTCCAACCGAAGGCCAGGATGCCGTAGATTTTCTTCGGCAACGGCTTGACCATCCGGTCGCGGATGGTGGCGAAATCCGGGATGAGGCCGATGTACCAGAACACCAGCGATACCGAGAAGTAGGTCGAGATGGCGAATACGTCCCACAGCAGCGGCGAGTTGAAGTTCACCCACAGCGAACCGAACTGGTTCGGCAGCGGAAGCACCCAGTAACTCACCCAAATCCGTCCCATGTGGATGCCTGGGAACGTAGCCGCCATGATGACCGCGAAGATGGTCATGGCCTCCGCAGAGCGGTTGATGGCCATGCGCCACTTTTGGCGGAAGAGCAGGAGCACCGCAGAAATCAACGTTCCTGCGTGGCCGATTCCCACCCACCAAACGAAGTTTGTGATGTCCCACGACCACCCCACGGTCTTGTTCAAGCCCCACACGCCGATGCCCGTGCCGAGCAGGTACAGGATGCATCCTACACCGTACACCGCGATGATGCTGGAAATCGTGATCATGACCTTCCACGCCTTCGGCGCGGGGCCTTGGATCGGGCCTACGACATCGTCCGTGATG
>CAMCYM010000144.1 GCA_945883885.1 Chryseobacterium gleum | reverse complement strand
AGTGGGGGACTCGACTCGATGTCCTTGTTGCAGGTGGTTTGGGAACTCGGACTGCCTTGCACGGTGGGCCATGTGAACTATGGTCTGCGCGGGGCCGACTCCGACGCGGACGAAGCCCTCGTGCGTGAAGCCTGCGACGTGTTCGCGATGCACCTCTTTGTGCACCGTCCCGAACCGCCCAGCTCGCCGCCCGCCGAGGGCGTGCAGGCTTGGGCCCGCCGCATCCGCTACGACTTCCTCCTCTCCCTCCCCTCCCCCCCCACCCCTCAATCTCAACCTCAACCCCTCCTCCTCACCGCCCACCACGCCGACGACCAAACCGAAACCGTCCTCCTGCACCTGCTGCGGTCTTCGGATCCCTTAGCTGCTGCCGGGATGGAAGCCGTTTCACGGGAAGGAAGGCACTTTCGGCCGTGGCTCGGAGAACCGCGGGAGGCGATCCGGGCCTTCGCAGTGGAACGGGGAGTGGCGTGGGGCGAGGACGCCTCGAATGCTTCGGGGGCCTACTTGCGCAACCGGATTCGCCACGAACTTCTCCCCGTGCTTGAAGCGCTGCGGCCGGGGGCTGCCGAGCATTTGGCAAAGTGGGCTGAGCGGTTGCGCCCGCTCGGGGAGGCAGCGCGGGCAGAGGTATACGCGGCAGAACGGCGGTGCGCGGTGTGGGACGAGGAGGGGGTGTGCGTGGTGGATTTGGCCAAATGGCGCGCAGAGCCGCTGCGGGAAGAAGTACTGCTCCAGGCGGTGGCGGCCTTCGGCGCAGAAGCCACCGTAGCGGACGCAGTGAACAAGCTCGGCGGACACGGGGTTGAGAGTGGGAAAGAAGTGGAAACGGCGGTCCTGTATGCACGCCGAATCGGACCTACTTTGCGCATCGAACCCCGCCGTCCACATCGCCCATGACCACCCTGCAGCCGCTTTCGCTCGAACGCCCCGAAGACCGGGATGCGGCCCACCGTACCTACCTCATCCTCGCGGGTGTGTTCATCGCGAGCCTCGTGGCTTGCAACTTGATTTTCAGGAAGTTCTTCATTTGGCAACCCTTCGGGACCGACGGATGGCTCACCTTCGAACAAAGCGTCGGACTGCTCCCCTACCCGCTTACGTTCGTCATCACGGACGTCATCAGCGAGGTGTACGGCCGAAAGAAGGCGAACCTCGTGGTGCAGGCCGGCCTGGTGGCAAGCCTCTTCACGCTGGTCTTCGTGGCGATCAGCTCGGCTTCCACCGCCGCAGGTTGGTCACCGGTGACCGACAGCCAATTCGATCACGTGTTCGGCTCCACGGTAGCCGGTGTGGGCGCGTCGATGGTGGCCTACCTGCTGGCCCAATTCCTGGACGTGCGCATCTTCCATTTTTGGAAGGACCTGACGGGCGGCAAGGCGCTTTGGCTTCGAAACAACCTGAGCACCATCCCATCCCAATTCGTGGATACGGCCACCGTTTTGGCCGTGTTGTGCCTGCTCGGAGAGCTGGAGTGGGGGTTGTTTCCCAAACTTTTCATAAACGGATTTGCCTTCAAGGTGGTCTTCGCCCTGCTCGATACGCCGTTCGTTTACCTCGTATGTGGCTGGTTACGAAAGCGTTTTAACCTTTCCTTCGGCCAAGAACTCGCCCTCTGAAGCGGGACCACGGTCACACAGAGCTCGCACCGGGGCGTTATATTCGCAGGTCATGAACATGCGCCACGTCCTTTCGATGCTCCTGCTCGCCGTGACGGGCACCCTCGCGGCCCAAGTCTACAACCCGGTAAAATGGGAGTTTACGCTGTACGAAAGTGCGGAAACCGGCAAGACGGACCTGGTCCTGCACGCCACGGTGGACCCGTGTTGGCACATCTACAGCCAATTCCTCGACAGACCGGATGGTCCGCTGCCCACCTACATCGAAGCCACCCTGCCCGCCGGCGCAGACTCGGTCGGTGGATTCCGGGAATGCACCCCCATCGTCGCCTACGACCCGAACTTCATGATGGACCTCAAGTTCTTCGAGGAAGAGGTCTACTGGGTGGGGACGCTTGACCTTTCTGGCGCCGCTGCGACGGACAGCATCACCGGCTTCGTGAGCTTCATGGTCTGCGATTCCACGAAGTGCCTCCCCCCGGAAGATGTGCCCTTTGCATTGTCCGTGGGCGATGTGAAGCCCGGGGCAGACCGCCCGGAGTATTGCCTTGCCTTGAAACACCTGTGCGGAGGGCACGGCGCCGGCGATGCACACGAAGAAACAGCGGCTCCCGGTGGGCCTGCGGAAGATAATGGCCTGTGGGGCGTGTTTTTGCTGGGCATGTTGCTCGGTTTCGCGGCGCTCTTTACGCCGTGCGTGTTCCCGATGATCCCGATGACGGTGAGCTTCTTCACGAAGCAGTCGAAAACCCGGGCAGCCGGCCTGCGCAACGCTTTGCTCTATGGCTTCTTTATCATCTTCATTTACACCGGCCTCGGCTTGTTGCTGACCGCCGTCTTCGGCGTGGACGTGCTCAACCTGATTTCTACAGATCCCTTCTTCAACCTCTTCCTCTTCCTGCTGTTGCTGGTCTTCGGGGCGAGCTTCTTGGGAGCGTTTGAATTGCAGCTGCCGTCCCGGTGGGCAAACACAGCAGACCGCGCGGCAGACCGCGGCGGTTTTCTCGGCATCTTCTTCATGGCGGCCACGCTGGCCATCGTGAGCTTTTCCTGCACTGGCCCGCTGGTAGGCAGTGCGCTGGCCGGTGCTGCTACCGGTTCGTTCGCAGCTCCCGCTGCGGTCATGTTCGGTTTCTCGCTTGCGCTCGCCCTGCCCTTTATGCTGTTCTCAGCATTCCCGGGCTGGCTCAACTCGCTGCCCTCTTCAGGAGGATGGCTCAATAGCGTGAAAGTCGTGCTCGGGTTGCTTGAAATCGGCTTTGCGTTCAAGTTCCTGTCGAATGCCGACCTCGTCCTGCAACTGGGACTGCTCCAGCGGGAACTGTTCATTGCCATTTGGATTGCCGTAGCCCTCGCCATCGCCTTTTATCTGTTCGGCTGGCTCACATTCCCCCACGACTCGAAGGTCGACCGGATCGGGGTGGGCCGGTTTTCGACGGCCATGCTGTTCTTCATCTTCGGACTCTACCTCGTCCCGGGACTGTGGGGTGCGCCCGTGCACTTGATTTCCGGTTTCCCACCTCCGGCATTTTATGCAGAATGGCAACACGGAGGCAGCAGCGAATCTGGAACCGCGAGCGGCCATGTAGAAGCCCGTTTTACAGATTACGAGGCCGGGCTCGAAGCGGCAAAGGCCGAAGGCAAGCCCCTGCTCCTCGATTTTACGGGTTGGGCTTGTGTCAATTGCAGGAAGATGGAGGAGCAGGTTTGGCCCAACCCGCAGGTGGCTTCCCTCCTCACCGACAAGGTTGTACTCGTCTCTTTGTACGTGGACGAGCGCAAGAAACTCCCGGAAGCAGAACAAGCGATGCAGGAGTACGGCGGCAAGACGTTTCCCATCCGCACCGTCGGCAACAAATGGTCGTATCTGCAGGCTTCCCAGTTTAACACGAACTCCCAGCCCTTCTACGTCCTGCTCGATCACGAAGGCAAGCAAGTCGGCGGTTCAGCCGGTTACGACCCCGATCCTGAGAAGTTCATTGCCTTCCTCGAAGACGGTCTCGGGAAGTTCTCTGCCCACTGATTCCTACGAACACAAACCCGGGGGCCCCGACTGCAAAGCGGACGGAAACTCACTGCCAAACGCCCTGCACCTTCGCGGCATGAAGACACCTACCCTCCTCGAAACGCATTTGGACGAAGCTGCGGAGCTGCTTGGGCGCATCCGTTCCGATGCTTCCTTTCTCACATCGGCTGCACGGGGTGCAGAGATCCTTTCGACCGCGCTTGCACGCGGTGGCAAGGCCATTTCATGTGGCAACGGGGGGTCGATGTGCGATGCCATCCACTTTGCCGAAGAACTCAGTGGCCGGTACAGAAACCACCGAAAGGGCCTTGCAGCCATCGCCTGTTCTGACCCCGCCCACCTGACCTGCGTGGGAAACGACTACGGATTTGAACACGTCTTCGCGCGGTTTGTCGAAGCACTCGGGCGCCCGGGGGACGTACTTGTCGCCATCACCACCAGCGGAAACTCAGCAAACGTGGTCGCAGCAGCACACGCAGCAAAGGCCATGGGCATGCAGGTCGTCGGCCTCACGGGGAACTCCGGAGGTGCCCTCGCTTCGCTCTGTGATGCAGAAGTCCGCGTGCCATGGACCGGGTATGCCGACCGCATCCAAGAGGTGCATATCAAGGTGATTCACAGCTGGATTGATGCCGTAGAACAGGCAGTCGCCTGACCTCTTCGCCATGTGGACGAAAACATTCGGGGCCTCACACCGAGGCGCCCAAGCCCTTCCTGTGTCCGTAGAGATTCGGACCGACCGCGGCTTTCGTTTCCATGTCACGGGTCTGCCCAGTGGGGCGGCGCGTGATGCGGCCTTGCGGATCCGTTCTGCTCTGCTTTCAAGCGGTTGCCGGTGGCCGAGACTTTCATGTACTGTCAACCTCTCTCCTGCCGTAACCGCCACCGAGGCAGCAGCCTTTGACTTGCCCATAGCCCTGGCGTTGCTCGCCGCCTCGGAGCAAGTTCCTGTGGACCGGGTCAAATCGGTATGCAGCATGGGGGAACTCCGGCTGGATGGATCCATCGGCGGTGACCATCCGTCCTACCTCGCAGCCCCGAGTGCCGCGCTGGAGATGGGTTGCACCGAGACCCTCTTGCCCGCACACGCAGCGGTTTCTGGCGGTGCCTGGCGTCCGGCTGTCACCCTGCGCGAGGTCGTTCGCCAC
>CAMCYM010000143.1 GCA_945883885.1 Chryseobacterium gleum | reverse complement strand
TGCGGACCAAACTGCACCTCCTCCAGTACCGTGGTGCCGTCAGGAGCGACAAGCAGAACGGTCTCCCCAGGAGTCGACAACCGGAAGGAAGCATGGTCCGACCCTTGGTTCACGTCTCCATCACACCAAATCAGCAGCTTACCCCCTGGCAAGATGGTTGTCACTCCGGGGTCTCCCAGCGGAATCATCCACTTCGTGAGGGAATCCGGATTGTCGGTCAGAAAGTACCCGCCAAGGTTCACGATGCTGCCTGCATTGTGCAGCTCCAGCCAATCCTCGCGCTCGAAGAAATCATCGTAAATCCCCGCGGTGTTAGAAGCGAGCAATTCGTTGATGTAGAGCGTTTGGGCTGTGGCCTGGGCGCCGCCCGCGGCCACCGCCCAACCCAACAAAGCACCCACCTTGAACGTCCGATGTGCCATGTGACAAAGTTCACACTTTCCGCCCGCACCGCTCGCTACTTTTGCCCAAACTCTTTTCCATGGCCAACGGCACCTTCCGCGTCCCCGCACCTACGAACGAACCTGTGCGCAGCTACGCGCCTGGCACGCCCGAGCGCACTGCACTGCAAGCAGAATACGACCGTCGCTATACGGCTGAACCGATCGAGATTCCGATGTGGATCGGTGACGACCGCGTATCGACTGAGGACCGACGGCCCCTCACGGCCCCGCACGAGCATGGCAAAGTGCTGGGTTACGCCCATTTCGGCGAAGCATCGCATGTAGAACGGGCCATCGAGGCGGCGCTGACCGCGCGTGAGGCGTGGGCGGCCACGACGTGGCAGACCCGTGCGGGAATTTTCTTGCGCGCGGCGGATTTGGTCGTGGGGCCGTACCGCAATGCCCTGAATGCCGCAACCATGTTAGCGCAATCAAAAAATGCGCACCAGGCGGAGATCGACGCTGCGTGCGAACTTGCTGATTTCTTGAGATTCAACGCCTATTACTTGCAGCAGATCCAAGACATCCAGCCCGAAAGTTCACCTGGCGTTTGGAATCGACTCGAATACAGGCCGTTAGAAGGATTCGTCTTTGCAGTCACCCCATTCAATTTCACGGCCATCGCCGGCAACTTGCCTGCTTCGGCGGTGCTGATGGGGAATGTCGCCGTTTGGAAGCCTGCTGACACCCAGATTTACAGCGCGGCCGTGCTCATGGACCTGTTCCTCGAAGCCGGTATTCCCCCGGGGGTCATCAACCTCATCACGGTGGACGGACCGGTCGCGGGCGAGGTCGTTTTCAAGCACCGCGACTTTTCGGGACTCCATTTCACCGGGAGCACGGGCGTGTTCCGAGCGCTGTGGAAGACCATCGGTGACCACATCGCTACGTACCGCTCCTACCCTCGAATTGTCGGTGAAACGGGCGGCAAGGACTTCGTTTTGGCCCATCCATCTGCATCCGTGCCGGAAGTTGTGACGGGATTGATCCGCGGCGCATTCGAATACCAAGGCCAAAAATGCAGCGCCGCCAGCAGGGCGTATCTCCCGTCCAGCCTTTGGCCCGCCATCGAAAGCCTGCTTCGATCCGAACTGGCTACAGTCCAAATGGGGTCACCCCGCGACTTTTCGAACTTCGTCAACGCTGTCATCGACCGGAAAGCGTTCGATCGCATCACCCGCGCCATTGAAGGTGCTCGCAACCATGCCGATGCGCGCATTGTCGTCGGAGGCACGTGGGACGATTCCGTCGGTTTTTTCATCGAACCCACGGTCATCCTGGCCTCGAACCCTCGCTTCACGACCATGGTAGACGAACTCTTCGGCCCCGTGCTGACGGTGTACGTCTATCCCGATGAGGAGTTCGAACAGGTGCTGGACCTGATTGATGGCACGGGGGAGTACGCTTTAACCGGTGCGGTGTTCAGCCGGGACCGGTATGCACTTGAACGCGCCACGGAGCGCCTCAGTCAGGCCGCGGGAAACTTCTACCTGAACGATAAGCCCACCGGGGCGGTAGTCGGTCAGCAACCTTTCGGAGGGGCGCGAGGATCTGGCACAAACGACAAGGCTGGTAGCCTGTTCAACCTTCTGCGCTGGACGAGTCCCCGGACGATCAAAGAAACCCTGGTGGCACCGATGGATTATCGCTATCCATATTTGGGGTGATTCCCGAAATGGAACGGACGAAAAAGGGGCTGACTCGAAAGAGTCAGCCCCTTTTGCATGCGACAGCCTGCAGTCGTCTTAGGCTACTTCTTCTGCCTCAGACTCACCATCGCTCGGCAAGTCATCGTCGTAGCGAGGGGTAGGCAACGATGCCATGTCCACTGCAACGTGCTTTCCGCCGGCCATTGCTTTGAATTCCTCGTCATACGGATGCACGAGCATCCCGTCTGAGTCCAACCACTTCGTCAAGATCAAGTACCGCTCTTTTTTCCCAGTGCGTCCGATTGTTTCCAGCCGGCCATGCACGGACCGCAGACGGAAGGCCGAATTCAGAATGCTCGCACGCGTCGAACCTTCCTTCTCGGCTGGCAGGTGGTGAATCGCCATCGCGTCCTCGATCAGCTCCGTATACGTCATGGGACGATTTCTCGCGCGAAGACGCTTGATGATGAAACTTCCCCAAATGCTCTTCGGTCCACGCTTCTTCTGAAGCACCGCAGACATCGCACCGGCACCACGACCACGGCGGGGAGGAAGCGGCGTGCCGGTTAGCTTCGCCAACATGCTTTCCACGTGGTCCAATTGACCCATCAGACGCGCGCGCTCACCCGAGTAGAAGCGCTTCATGTCCTGCAATTCGTCCTGATTAAATTCCATGAAAAAAACGAGTAGAGATTTTACCTGAATTCACCGATGCAACATGTTTTGCCCTTGAATATGGTGCATTTGGATGTGACAAAAATAGGTTCATTTATGACATGCAACATGTTTAATACGGCTGCCCTACATTTTTTTGCGTTTTTTGAAACAAAAAAAACCGGGGAGTAGATCTCCCCGGTTCACCGTTCGTTCGCTGTAAGCCGGATTCTGTACCCCGAAGGGCCTTCACCATTGATCTCTGCGGCCTACCCCCTGACTTGGACGGGTCGTCCTCAATCGCCAGTGTACATGGCCTTGCAACCCGCAAGGTTTGCCTGAGCCGGCGGATCACTCCAACCGCTGGTGGGCTCTTACCCCACCTTCTCACCCTTACCTGATCCCGTTTCCGGGCCATCGGCGGTCTAAATCTCTGCAGCACTTTCTGTCGCACCCGAAGATGCTCCTCCCCTTTCGGAGAGTGCGGTACCCTATGTTGTCCGGACTTTCCTCCCTCCTTGCGAAGAGCGGTGAAGCACGTTGCGAACGGTCAATCCCAAGTGACGCGGACGTGAAGCGAAGCACTGCCGCGCAGGACGGTGACTTCGGAGGTTTGGCCCGCCTCATACTTGCTCAATGCACCCATGTACCCCCGCATGTCGTCCACGCGGATGGTATCGATTGCGACTACAATGTCCCCCCGTTGCAAGCCCGCTCGGGCAGCCGGGCGGTCTGCAGTTACGCCATCGATCCGCATGCCCCGGTCTTGGTACAAGTAATCCGGTACGACTCCCAGAGTGACCTTGAACCGCGGCGTGTCAGACATTTCTTCCTTCGTGGCAGTGAAGGGCCACTCTGTTTGGCCATCCAAGGCGCGCATCACCCGCTCTACAAAGTCCGCGATGCGCTGCATGCCATCGTAATTCAGCTTATCCGCAGTGTCCGAAGGCCGGTGGTAGTCCGGGTGCTGCCCTGTGAAAAAGTGCAACACCGGGATGTCTTCAAGGTAGAACGAGGTGTGGTCGCTCGGGCCTATGCCACTTTCAGAAGGAATCAGGACCAGGCTGTCGGTGTTGCACGATTCGAGCAATTTCATCCATCCAGGGGAGGTACCTGTGCCATACACCGCGAGCGTATCGCCGCGCATGCGTCCTACCATGTCCAAATTGAGCATGTATTTCACGCTCTTCAAGTCTACCGTGGGATGCTCGCAAAAGTGATTGCTTCCCCACAGCCCCTTTTCCTCCCCACTGAATGCGGCCACCAAGATTTCATCCGCTACGGGCTTGCGCTTTAACCGTGCCGCTACTTCAAGCATCACTGCGACACCCGAAGCGTTGTCGTCCGCACCGAAATGGACTTCCGGCGCGCCCCGGTGCAAAGAATTCTCCCCTCCATACCCCAAATGGTCATAGTGTGCGCCGATCACACCGATGGAGCGCGGATTCGGGGCCGGAATGCGGTAGAGCACATTCTTTCCGGTGATTTCCCGGACCAAAGCCATGCCCAAGGAAGCCGCGCTGTCCGTTCCATGCACCTGCAAAGGGGGATGGGGTTTGTAGGTAAACGTTTGGAAAGCAGCACTGTCACCCACAGGTTCTAGGCCGAGGTGTGTGAGCACACTGTCCACCCAAAGTGCTGCGGCGTGTTCCCCCGGTGTGCCGGTTTCCCGGCCTTCGAAGCGCGCGTCCGTGAGCGCGTTGACCCAGGTGGACATCGATGCATCCGGTTCTTCCCCACAGCCGGCCAGACCGACGAGCAGCACAAGAAACCATGCAGGCCGTGTGCCGGTGGGCTGCGCCGCAATTCGGTGGGAGATGCCGGAGTACATTTGGCCACAAAATTCGTTCAAATGTATCAGTTCCGAGCTCTCCGATTTGTCCCTGTCGGGCTTTGCCTTGCAGGCGGGCCTCTGGCAGCCCAAACCGTGCACTACCCGCAGGAAGTTCACCTTGCAAATGTGCGCCAGCTCACCTACGGCGGGGACAATGCAGAAGCCTACTGGGCCTTCGGTGGCGACCGACTGATTTTCCAATCGAACAACCCCGCGTG
>CAMCYM010000142.1 GCA_945883885.1 Chryseobacterium gleum | reverse complement strand
ACCACCGGTCGCTGTGGGCGTAGTTGCGGCAAGGGATGACCTCGAGTTCGCAGGTGATGCCGCCGGGCAGCCAGCCTTCGCCGTTGATCATCCGGGCGAGCTCGCCCACCGTCATGCCGTGCAGCAGCGGCACCGGCAGCGCCCCGACGAACGATTTGAAGGCCGTATCGAGGACGGGACCGGCGAGGTGGTGGCCGTGCGGATTCGGCCGGTCGAGCACCACCAGCGCCACGCCCTGCTCCGCACACGCCTCCATCACCAGGGCCAACGTGCTGACATAGGTGTAGAACCGTGCTCCGACATCCTGCAGGTCAAAGACGACCGTGCGGATGCTGTCGAGCATGGCCGGCGTGGGTTTGCGGTACTCACCGTGCAGCGAGAAGACGGGCAGTCCGGTCCGCGGATCGACGCCGTCCTCCACGTGGTCACCGTACGCCCGGTCGCCCCGGAAGCCATGCTCCGGTGCAAAAACCCGCTTCACGGGAATGCCCAGCGCGACGAGGGTGTCGACGAGGTGTACGGGGGTGTCGAGCAGGTCCGCCTGCAGAAACGACGTGTGGTGGGCCACGACGGCCACCGGCCCGCGGCCCAGGAGGTGGACGAGTTCGCCGACCCGCTCGTGCCCGAGGCCGATGCGGCGCGGCGCTTCGGTCCGCCGCCGCACGTGCAATTCGCCGTACGCGCGTTCTTCGATGAGGTGCAGCGATTTGCGCCGTCGCGCTTCAGCCGCCGCAAGCGCCTCTGGGCTCACAACAGGGGCCGTTTCCACGCGCTCGATTCCCGCAGCAGACGCATGGATTTCAGGAGATTCGGGGGCGTCGGCGCCGATTCCACGGTCGGCACACCCCGCGTTGGCCAGCACGCACACGGCCGACAGCACGGCCGAGACGAGAAAAGAAGGGGACCGCTGCGCCATCGCCCCAAATGTAGCGCGGCGCCCCGCCGTGTCCCGCCTATTTTCGCCGCATGAACCTGCCCCGCCGCATTGCCGCCCGCCTCGCCACCGACCGCTCCGCCGGTTCGTGGTCGCGTCCGGTGGTGGCCATCGCCACGGCCGGGGTCGCCCTCGGGATCGCGCTCATCATCCTGGCCACGGCCATCGTGCAGGGGTTCCAAAGCGAGGTCCGCGACCTCGTCATCGGCTTCAGCGCCCACCTCACCATCGAGGGCACGGATCCGGCCGTGCCGGGCCTCCGCACCGACGTGGACTGGGCAGATGCCGTACGTGCGGTGCCCGGCGTGGTCGCTGCACAGCCCTACCTCGTCCTGCCGGGCCTGCTCGAGACCCGCGAAGAGGTGGTGGGCATCGCAGCGAAGGGGATCGGGCCGGAGTGGGCGCGTCCCGGCGTCGAAGGCGCGCTCCGGGAGGGGGTTTGGCCGGGGGCGGCCGACGTCGACAGCCTGGTGGTGTCGCGTCCGGTGGCGGAGCGGCTGAAGCTGGCGGTGGGGGACCGGGTTCGGCTGTACCTCGTGGCGGGGGACGATGTCCGGCCGGAGGTGCTCGCCGTAGCCGGCATCTACGAGACGGGCCTGCTCGAGTACGACCGCGAGTTCATCTTCGTGCCGTACCGGAAGCTGCAGCGCGCGGCGCGGACCGGCGTCGAGGCCCAACCCGCCGTCGCGGGCGACACGGTCGCGGTGCGGCTCTTCGGGTCGGCGGCGGGCCGGGCCGAGGTGCGGTGGGAGGGACCGGCGGGCGGGCCGTGGACGACGTGGCGGGGCCCCGGCCCGCATCGGCTGGGCGGCGCGGACACGACGGCGCGGTTCCGGGCCATCGTGCGGGACGAGCGGGGCACCGCAGGCGACACGGTCGCCTTCGCGCACCGCGGCGGCGCGTGGACGGGACGCGCCGCCGGGGGCGGGTGGCGGTACCACGCGTCGGGGTGGGAGGTCCTGCTCGACGATGCCCGGGAGGTCGATGCGGCGGAGGCCGCCATTTACGCCGCCGTACCGCTGGGGCTGACGACGTCGACGTTCACGGACGGTGCGCCGGAGTTGTTTGCGTGGCTGTCGATGCTGGACCTGAATGTGGAGGTGATCGTGGGGCTGATGGTGCTCATCAGCATCATCAACATGGCGTCGGCGCTGCTGGTGATCATCCTGGAGCGGACCGCGATGGTGGGCATGTTGAAAGCCATGGGCATGCGGGATGGGGCGGTGCTGCGGGTGTTTGTGTGGCATGCCGTTCGGATTTTGGGGCGCGGCTTTTTCTGGGGGAACGTGCTGGGCTTCGGGCTGGCGGCGCTGCAGGAAGCTACGGGCGTGGTCCGGCTTGATCCGGAGGCGTACTACGTGGACCGGGTGCCCATCCTGATCGACGGGGTCCGCATCGCGGTGACGGAGGTCGTGGCATTCGCGGTGTGCGCTGTGGCGATGTTCCTGCCGGCCTGGGCCGCGGCTCGCCTCTCCCCGGTGACGGCGATGCGCTTCCGATGACTTCCTTTGCCTGCCTACCTTAGCGCCGTGATCCACGCGAACATCCTCAGCACCATCGGCCGCACGCCGCTCGTCCGGTTGAACCGCATCGTCGCCGATTTTCCCTGCGAGGTCCTCGCGAAGGTGGAGTACTTCAATCCCGGGCACAGCGTCAAGGACCGCATGGCCCTAGCCATGATTGAAGACGCCGAGCGCGCCGGGCTGCTCGCGCCGGGCGGGACCGTCATCGAGTGCACCAGCGGCAACACGGGCATGGGCCTTGCGCTGGCGTGCACGGTGAAGGGCTACCTGCTGATCTGCACGATGAGCAGCAAGCAGTCGAAGGAAAAGATCGACATACTGCGCGCGATGGGCGCCGAGGTGCACGTGTGCCCGGTGGATGTGGACGCCGACCACCCGGACAGCTACTACAGTGTGGCCCGCCGGCTCAACGAGGAGATTCCGGGCAGCTTTTGGTGCAACCAGTACGACAACTTGTCGAACCGCGACGCGCACTACCGCTCGACCGGTCCGGAGATTTGGGCCGATACCGAGGGCCGCGTGACGCATTTCGTGGTGGGCGTGGGCACCGGCGGAACCATCAGCGGCGTGGGCCGGTACCTGAAGGAGCAAAACCCTGCGGTGCAGGTTTGGGGCATTGACACCTACGGATCGGTGTTGAAGAAATACCATGAGACGGGTGAATTTGATCCAAACGAAATCCACCCGTACCTCACTGAAGGCGTCGGCGAAGACATCATCCCGGAGAACATCGACTTCTCCGTCATCGACTACTTCGAAAAGGTGAGCGACTGCGACGGCGCCCTCGCCGCCCGCGAACTCGCCCGCACCGAGGGCCTCTTCCTCGGCTATTCCTGCGGATCCGCCTTCCAGGGCCTCCGCCAACTCAAGGACCGCCTCACCCCCTCCGACGTGGTCGTCGTCCTGTTCCACGACCACGGCTCCCGCTACGTCGGCAAGGTCTACAACGACGACTGGATGCGGGCGCAGGGGTGGCTTTGACAAACAGGGTTGAGGTTGTAGGGTGCTTACATGGATGGGAATTTTGAAAGTCATACGTTTTTCAGTGCCGGTATTGCTGCTCCTTGTGGCAATTCCTGGTCTGGGTCAGCGCAGTTCCGAAGGAAAGTTGGATGCCTGCGGAGGTGAGACCGCGGTGTTCTACCACGGCGACAGGTACGCGTTGGTGGGGATAGGCACGCAGTGCTGGTTCAAGGAGAACTTGCGGACAGAGAAGTACCGCAACGGGGATGCGATTCCTGGGGTTTGGAGAAAAAAACGGTGGATTTCGACCTCAACTGGAGCCCAAACGGTGAATGAACATTCCCCAGATGGCCTTTTGGGTTACGGCAGGTTGTACAACTGGTTTGCGGTAGCCGACGCGCGGGGATTGTGCCCTTCGGGGTTTCATGTGCCGTCTTATGATGACTGGACAGAACTTGAAAATGCGGTGGGGGGGTCGTCGGTTGCGGGTACGGCGTTGAAGTCGTTCGAATCAGACTCCCCTCCTTGGGACGGAGCGAATTCCAGCGGCTTCTCGGCCTTGCCTGGTGGCAGCCTTTTCAGCGGCAATGGTGATTTCGCCTCTCTCGGCTACTCCGGCTTTTGGTGGAGTTCAACTCCCTCAGGAGTCTTTGCATGTTGCCGCACATTGAGCACTGGTTCTCCCAGTGTCAGCCGAGATTATTACGATGTTCACTACGGCTTTTCTGTCCGTTGCGTCCGGGATTGACGACTTTTTGACGCTGTACTGCGGCCTTCTCTCGCGGGGGAGGGCGACACGTTGCGTCGCAGGTTGAGACAGCAGGCAATGCTGTTAAGTCCTGAAAAGTGCAGTGAAATACATTTTTAAGGGGTTAAAAGTGTGCTGTGACAACACTTTTCAGGAGATAAGCTGATTCGCATTGAGCGCGCAGTGCGTTTGATGGGATGTAGATGTATTTGAAAACCCGCGACGATGTGCGGGGTCCGTTTGCAAAAGTTTGGAGGAGGGGCTTGAGTGGGAGGCGTATTTTTAGGGCATGGAAGTGTTGAAGCGGCGCTCGACTTGGGCGTGGACCATTCGGATTGCGGTTTCCGCGATGTTCGTGGTGTCGGGACTGGCAAAGTTGTTTCCGATCACCCCGTTTGAGAAGCAGCTGTTCGACCTGCTCGGCGGGTCGTTTTGCACGGCGCAGTACCTCGCGCGGCTGATCGTGGCCCTCGAGTTTGCCATTGCGGTGGGCATCCTGCAGCGGAATTTTTTGAAACGCTTCGTCCTGCCCGTGACGGGCCTCTTGCTCGTGGCATTTTGCGTGCACCTCGGATGGGACATGTACCAGCACGGTGGGCTGGACGGCAACTGCGGGTGTTTTGGCCAATGGAT
>CAMCYM010000141.1 GCA_945883885.1 Chryseobacterium gleum | reverse complement strand
GGTTTTGTGCGCTCGGAGTTTGGCTACCCACTTCGCAGGTTCCCAATACTGGACCTGGCTATCCCAGTAGCCCGTAGTGACCAACGTGTGCGGATAGTCCATGGATCGAACGTTGTCATACGGGCTGTAGGAGAGCATGTAATCGAAGTAGGCCTTGTCCTTCGGGTTGCCCCACTCATCGAATTCTCCGGTGGTGAGCGGAATGGTCTCATCGAGCATCGTGTTGATGACGTCCACGAAGGGCACGGCAGAGATGATGCCGTTGAACAGTTCCGGCGCCATGTTCATGACCGCACCCATCAGCAGACCTCCCGCAGAACCGCCCATGCCGTAGAGGTGGTCGGGCGAAGTGTATCCGAGGTCCACGAGGGCCTTCCCGCAGTCGATGTAGTCCGTGAAGGTGTTCTTCTTGTTGAAGAGTTTGCCGTTTTCATACCAGGCGCGCCCCATTTCTTGGCCGCCCCGGATGTGGGCGATGGCGAAGACAAAGCCCCGGTCGAGCAAGCTGAGCCGGGTACTGGAGAACGAAGGGTCGGTGCTGTAGCCGTAGCTGCCGTACGCGTAAAGCAGCAGGGGGTTGTCGGCGGATTTGGCGTTGTCCTTCCGGTAAACAAGCGACACGGGCACCTCGGTCCCGTCGGCGGCTTTCACGAGCAACCGTTCGCTCACATAATCCTCCGGACGGAAGGTGCCACCGACCACTTCCTGTTGCTTGAGCAGGTCTTGGGCTTTCGATTCCAAATCGATCTCGAACGTCGAAGTCGGGGTCGTCAGGGAGGTGTATCCGAACCGCAGCTTCGGCGCATCGAAGTCGGGGTTTGCTCCCACATAGGCCGTGTATGCCGGGTCATTGAATTCCACATACCAGTCGGCGGAGCCGTCCCACCGCTTTACGCGGAGCTGGGTCAAGCCGCCAGTCCGCTCCTCGACGATCAGGTGGTCCTTGAAAATCTCGATTCCCTCCAGCAGCGTCTCATTCCGATGCGCAATCACATCCACCCAATTCGACATGCCAGGCTTGGCCACCGGGGTCTTGACGAGTTTGAAGTTCTTCGCGTTGCGGTTTGTGACGATGTAAAAGTCATCTCCGTAGTGGTCGACAGCGTATTCGAGGTCCCGCTGACGGGGTTCGATGACTTGCCATTTTCCGTTCGGGGTGTTCGCGTCAAGGAAGTGCCACTCGCTGCTCACCGTGGAATTCGAGGCGATGATGAGGAAACGGTCGCTCTTCGTTTTGCCCACCCCCACACTGAACGTCTCGTCCGATTCCTCGTAGACGAGCGGGTCGGCGGTGGCAGCGGTGCCGAGCACGTGCTTGTAGACGCGGTAGGACCGCAGGGTAACGGGGTCTTTCTTCGTGTAGAAGAACGTTTTGCTATCATTTGCCCAGGTCGCGCCGCCTTCGGTGACAGGGATGGATTCAGTGGCAATGGCGCCTGTGGCCAAATCCTTGACGTACAGCGTGTACTCGCGCCGGCTCACCGTGTCGACTCCGAAGACGAGCAACCGGTTGTCCGGGCTTACCGTGGTTCCAGCCACCGCATAGTAGCTGTACCCTTCTGCCATGGCATTCACGTCGAGCATGATTTCCTCGGGCGCCTCCATCGTCCCCGCGCGCCGGCAGTAAATCGGATACTCCTTTCCCTGTTCGTACCGCGTATAGTACCAGTAACCGTTGTCTTTCACCGGCACACTTGAATCGTCCTGCTTGATGCGTCCTACGATTTCATTGAAGAGCGTGTCTTGGAAGGTGCGCGTTGCCGCCATCACCGTGTCGGTGTAGGCATTTTCTGCGTTCAAGTAGTCCAGGACGCGCTGGGTTTGGGCATCGGGTTTTTCCGCTTCCTTTTGCTCGTCGGAGAGCCGCATCCAGAAAAAATTGTCCACCAGCACGGTGTCGTGGATGGCGGTTTCGTGCGGCTCGACCGCGGCGACGGGCGGTGCAGGATAATCCGAAGCTTTCAAACTGGGGGCGGAAGAGTCCGACATGGCTGTGTCTTTGCACCCGGAAAGGGCGAGCGCAAAGGTAAATGCCGCAACGACCGCGGGGAGGGAAAAGGAACGGATCATGGACAGAAGTTGTGCACGGATGGGACGGATGCGATGTTCCAAAATTACAGGAGGTGGGCCAGCTCGCGGTGGATCCGGTCGAGGTCTTCCGGAGTGTCGACGCAATGGGCTGCATGGGGCGTGATGCCCACCGCAATGCGCCAGCCGTGTTCGAGCCAGCGCAGTTGCTCGAGCCCTTCCCGCTGCTCCAGCGGAGTGGGATGCAGGTGTGCCAAAGCTTCCAACGCCCCCCGCGTGAAGGCGTACAACCCCACATGCTTCAGCCACGGCCCTTCGCCTGAAGGCACAGGAGATCGGCTGAAATACAGCGCATTTCCGTGAAGGTCCCGGACCACTTTCACCCGGTTTCGGTCGAACCGTTCTTCGGCGTCTCCCTCCATCGGAAGGGCGAGGGTTGCCACTGCGGCACCGGGCCGACGGATCAACTCGGCGAGGGTCCGCAGGGAATCCGGATGCACGAACGGCTCGTCGCCTTGGATGTTGATGACCGCCTCGGGGGATTTGCCGCTGGCCGTTTCGAAGGCTTGCGTGGCTTCGCGGCTGCGCATCGTCCCGTTCGGGCAGTCCACGGAGGTCATGAGGGCGGCTCCTCCGAAACGATCCACTTCCGCTGCGATGCGTTCGTCATCGGTAGCAACCACGATAGCCTCGAACACGCCGCTGTCCTCTGCGCGGCGGAGCACCCGTACCACCATGGGCACGCCCCCGATGAGGGCGAGGGGCTTGCCCGGGAAGCGGGTCGAGGCGAAACGGGCGGGGATGACGCCGAGGATCATTGCCGTTCGTAGGTAAGCATGAGTTGCATGAGCCGCGGCGGCTCCATGTTCAGCGGACGGAGGCTGTATTCGGAGTTGAAGACGTTGTTGACCACGAGGGACACCTTGAGTTCTGGCCGGATGACCCACCCTACACGCAGATCGGCAACCCAAGGTTGGCGCGGATGGGCCTTGAGCCAATCCGCCACCCCCCACCGGACGAATCCATACTCTTCGAACTGGATAAAGGCTTGGTCAAAATTGTCCAACTGACTCTGGTACCGGAGACTGGCGCCGATGAACCAGGTGTCAGTCGAGAAGTGCGCGTCTCCTCGGAAGAGGTGCGGGGACCGGTACTTCAGCACATAGTGGGTCGTATCGTGGCTGGTGGTCAGGTACGTCGCTGGGTAATTCGGGTTCGGGCTGTAATTGTAGTCCGGGGAAAGGGTCACGGGCCGCGTGAACGTGTATCCCACGAGCAGGTCCAGGTCATAAGAGTCCCCGTCCCACCGCCCTGCCACGGAGCCCTCTGCCCCGGTGACGCGGCTGTCGCCCGTGTTTACACTCATGAACCCGAGTCCCGCAAGCGGATCGGTGAGGGGATTGCCCCACTGACCGAAGGTGAATTCGATGAATTGTGTGAAGTTTTGGCGGAACACGGCGACGTCCGCGAAGCCTTGGAAATTGCCGAATTTGAGGCCCTGCTTGAATCCTACTTCCATGGATTCAGCGAACTCTGGCACAAGGTCTTCGTTGGGATAGATCTGCAAGGAGCCCAGACCGGTGCGGATGTAGCGTTCGGCGATGGTCGGAAAGCGGAATCCCTGCCCGTAGCTCGCACGCAACCACCCCCCTTTGTAAACCGTCCAATTCAGACCTGCGCGGAAAACGGGTTTGCCGGCGCGCATGCTATTCACTTGGAACGACTCGTACCGCACGCCAGCGGAGGTGTTGAGCCGCGGTCCGAAGCGTTTTTCAGCCTGCAGGTACGCGCCTAACGTGCGTGCCATGTTGTTGCCGTCGCTTGATCCACCGCTGTAGAGCTCCGCGTTTGAACGGGCCGTTTGGTGCACTGCGCCGCCCACGAGCTGAAGGGTTTCGATGCCCCAGCGTGCACCGTCCAGTGCGATCTGGTACTCGGTGTGTACGACGTCTGAGGCGTTGCTTTGGCTGTTGCTGTTGCCGTTTGTGAGATGTTGCCATCGGCTGCGCAGGCTGTGCCGAATTCCAAGTGGACTCAGGTAGGTGACGTGCGGATCTACAGTTCCGATGAGTTGCCGCGTGCGCGTGGCGGCGCCTTCGTAGCTGCCATAGAGGCTGTCTGGGGCATGTTGCCAAATCAACGTGTTCAACGACTCTCCCCACTGCCAGTTCGTGGCTATGCCGTATTGCAAGCCAGGAACCCGCGACGTCCGGCGGCGCAGCGCGGCATTGACGCGGGCTTGGCTGTTCGCGGCATACCGGTCGATGGTAAAGGGGTTGAAGCCGGTTTCTTGCGCCGGGTCGACCGGCGCCAAATGCCCATCGTCACCGAGGAAATTGCCTCCGGCGACCAGGTCCCAACCGCCCAGCTGTTGGCTGTGCAAAAAGCGAATGTTCGCCAGTTGCGGAGTGGCCTCCCACGTGCGCGCTTCCCGCGTGCGCGGTGCACTATACACCCCGTGTTGCACCGTGACCCGCGTCAAGGGCCGGGCGTCCGGGAACCGGGTGCGGACATTGATGACCCCGCTCAAGGCGGAACTTCCGTAGAGCACTGAAGCGGCTCCCTTGATGACTTCCACCTGTTCGAGGTTTTCGACGGGGAGAAACCCCCAGCTGGGCCGGCCTGCATCGCCGCTGAGGATGGGAAGATCGTCCACAAGGATCATGACACGGGAGCCCGCACCGTAGCTGAATCCACTCCCACTGCGGATTTGCGGCTCGCCATCGACAAAGCTCACGCCCGGTGTTTGCTCGAGGGCATTCTCCAGGGAGGTGGTCCCCCGTTGCTCGAC
>CAMCYM010000140.1 GCA_945883885.1 Chryseobacterium gleum | reverse complement strand
TGCTTGCGCCGAAACTGCGGAGGAGTGCGCGCTTCAGGCCAGATGGATACGGCAGTGGAGTGGCAAAAAAAGCGCGTGAAACCAGCGTCCAAGCGATGCGTCGCAGCAGCGGGCCGCGATCGTGTGCGGCATTCGAATACCGGTCTAAGCGCACCGTCAGCTGGGGTTCCATCCGGGAGAGGGGGGGGGGTAATGGGCCAAATCAACATGCGTGTCGCACGCAGCAGCGAGGTCGCTGTCGTGGGTCACGATCAGTACGTTCACCCCGCGGTCGGCCTCCTCTCGGAGCACCGCAAGGACGTCCTCTCGAAGCGCAGGATCCAGTGCGCTCGTCACCTCATCGACCAGCAGCACAGGGCGGTTCAGATGCAATGCGCGCAGCAGGGCCAAACGCTGTTGCTGTCCGCCGCTGAGGTTGCTTCCTCCTTCGCTCAACAAAAAGCGCAGCGGGTCGGGTCCTAAACACCCCTCCAGCCCAAGCCGCCGCACCCAGGCCTCAGCGCGTTCTGCGTCCACCTTGAGTTCCGGAACGCGCAGGGTCAGATTGTCTGCCACCGTTCCGCGGAAAAGAAACGGGTGCTGACTGACGTAGGCGCAGTGCCCCAGCCAATGCGTTGCCGTCAACTCCTCCCCGAGCACGTATACCCCTTCCGCAGTGCGGATGCGCACAGAGCCCGCGGCAGGCACATGCAGTCCGAGGAGGGTGCGCATCAGGGAACTTTTCCCAGAACCCGAGGGTCCCACGATGGCATGCAGATGTCCGGGGGCAAATGTGGCCTGTACGTTTGCCAGAAACACCCCTTCGGCATGCTCGTGTCGGAGGGCAATCGCATCGAGCTCGATTTCTACAGGGCCATCCAAGGGAGGACCCTCGCCTCCTGCGGCGGAAGGGATGTTCTGCGAGAAAAAAGGAAGGGCTGTTGTAGGTTCCAAGGCTTCGAGAACGTGCATGTGGCCGCGCATTGCGAGCAAAGCACCGGAAATGCGACTCAAGGAAGGCATGGCGCGGTACGCGCTCAGAGCGAGCAAGCTCAGTACGCCTACAAAACCGGAGGGTGCACTGTCTGCAAGGATGCTTACGCCGATGGCGCCTGCAATGGCTAGGACGGCGAGTACTTCGTAGACCTTCGCGGGGACGATGCCGATGACGGCAGTGGCCGCGGCGGTGTCAAGGACGACCTTTCGGTCGCGGAGGTAAGCTGCTCGGATGGCATCTCCTGCCCGAAAAGAGAGGATTTCAAGATGCCCTCGGATGGCATCCGCAATCAAGGAATTCGTGGAAGGTTCAACCCGGTTCCGCAAGGCACTGTAGCGGGAGAGCCGCTTCCGTGTAGCCATCCGAATGAAAAGAACTCCGGTGCCCAGCAGCAAAGCCACACTCACAAAAACCACTGGATTGTAAACGACAAGGACCGTTGCAATGAGCGCGACGGTGGCCACCTCGCTGAGGGCGAGCAGACCACCTGCGAGGAACGTGTTCGCAAACAAGAAGGGCCAGGCGTTGATTTCGGCCAGGACTTTTCCGGTATCCGTGGCCCAAAGTCCCGTTGAGGGAGCCTCAAAGTGCACGCGCCACATGTCTCCGGAAAGCCGGTGTGCGATGCTGAACGAAAACCGAGAGAGCAGCCCCGTCACCGCCAGACCGATGGCAGCCTTGACCAGAAAAGCGACGACCATGCAACCGGTGAGTGCCAGCAAGACTTCCCGGGGGGTTTCGATGCCCCACTCCGCCGCAAAGGGCAGGATCTCTCGAAAAAACGGGTTTCCCTGCAGTTCCGCAGGTTGAACCACCATTTGGATGACGGGGAGCACGGCGGCAAGGCCGAACAGGTCTACCAGGCTGTTCAACGCAAGGGCAAGAAGCACCAGGGTGGAGCGTTTCCTTTCACCGGGTGTCAGCAAACGCCCAACGCGCCACAACGTTGCAGGCTTGATGGTAGTGGGCGGGTTCGTAAGGACATCCATTGCGTTCTCGTCAAAGCTACCGCAACCCTGAAAAAGTTTGCCAAACCGTGACCGCGGTCGAACACCGCGGCCCGTCGCAGGTTGTAGTTTCGCAGACACAACAGCAACCTTTTTTCGATACACATGCAACACGAACAGCACGGAACGGCGGCCGAAGGCGGCAAGTGCCCGGTCATGCACGGCGCGATGGGACAGGCCGCCGGTGGGGGCATGCGCAACCACCATTGGTGGCCGAATGCATTGGATTTGGGGATTTTGCGGATGCATTCGTCCCTGTCGGATCCGATGGGAGAGGGGTTCGACTACGCGAAAGAATTCGCGACGCTCGACCTCGCAGCGGTGAAGTCCGACCTCGAAAAAGCCATGACCGATTCGCAGGCGTGGTGGCCCGCGGACTACGGCCACTACGGTCCGTTCTTCATCCGGATGGCCTGGCACAGCGCCGGCACGTACCGCATTGCGGACGGGCGCGGGGGAGCAGGGGCTGGTACACAGCGGTTTGCGCCGTTGAACAGCTGGCCGGACAATGCGAATTTGGACAAGGCGCGGCTGTTGCTTTGGCCCATCAAGCAGATATACGGCCGGAAGATTTCGTGGGCAGATCTCATGATCCTCGCCGGCAACGTCGCGCTGGAATCGATGGGATTCAAGACGTTCGGGTTCGCCGGCGGCCGCGTGGACGTGTGGGAGCCAGAGGAGGACATCTACTGGGGTTCCGAGGCGGAGTGGCTGGCAGACAAGCGCTACAAGGGCGAGCGTGAGTTAGACAATCCGCTTGCAGCGGTCCAAATGGGGCTCATCTACGTGAATCCTCAAGGCCCGAACGGGAATCCCGATCCCCTGGCCGCAGCGCGCGACATCCGTGAAACGTTCGCGCGGATGGCCATGAACGACGAGGAGACCGTGGCCCTTGTGGCCGGTGGCCACACCTTCGGCAAGACCCACGGTGCGGCAGATCCGGAGAAGTACGTGGGGCCCGAGCCGGCAGGAGCCGCCATCGCCGAGCAAAGCCAAGGCTGGCGCAATACCTACGGAACCGGACACGGCGAGCACACCATCACCAGCGGACTCGAAGGAGCGTGGACGACCACGCCGACGCAGTGGAGCAACAACTACTTCGAGAACCTCTTCGGCTTCGAGTGGGAACTGACCGCCAGCCCGGCAGGAGCGAAGCAATGGACGCCGAAGGGCGGGGCAGGTGCCGGAACCGTGCCTGATGCGCACAACCCGGAGAAACGCCACGCGCCGATGATGCTGACGACGGACCTCGCCCTGCGGATGGATCCGGCGTACGAGAAGATCTCGCGTCGGTTTTATGAGCATCCGGAGGAATTCGCAGATGCGTTTGCGCGCGCTTGGTTCAAGCTGACACATCGGGACATGGGCCCCCGTGCGCGGTACATCGGAGCAGAGGTGCCGGCGGAAGTGTTGATTTGGCAAGATCCTTTGCCGGCGGTACATCACGCCCTTGTGGACGCTTCGGATGTGGCGCATTTGAAGGCACAGGTGCTGGCGACGGGGCTGTCGGTCTCGGACCTTGTATCTACGGCATGGGCATCGGCTTCCACGTACCGGAATTCGGACAAGCGCGGCGGGGCAAACGGTGCGCGCATCCGGTTGAGCCCGGCGCGTTTTTGGGCCGTCAACCGCCCGGAACACCTCGGCCGCATCCTCGATGCGCTGGAAGGGGTGCGCGCGGCGTTCAACGCTGCTGCCACCGGCGGCAAGCAGATTTCCATGGCGGACCTCATTGTGCTGGCCGGCGGTGCGGGCATCGAAGAAGCGGCCCGGCGTGCTGGAACTTCTGTACATGTGCCGTTCACACCGGGTCGGACCGATGCGGACCAAGCATCTACGGATGTAGCCTCGTATGCGGTGCTCGAGCCCCAGGCGGACGGTTTCCGCAACTACGCGAAGCCACGGCACGGTGCGACGCCCGAAGAAATGCTCGTGGACAAGGCGCAGCTGCTGACCTTGACTGCGCCGGAGATGACGGTGCTGCTCGGCGGATTGCGTGTGCTCGGCGCAAATGCCGACGGATCGATGCACGGGGTCTTCACGGGCCGCCCGGGGGAGCTGACGAACGATTGGTTTGTGAACCTGCTCGATCTGCGCACGAAGTGGTCGGCCGTGTCGCCGGCGGAAGCGGAGTTCGAAGGGCACGACCGGTTGACGGGCGATCTGAAATGGAAGGGTACGCGGGTGGATCTGATCTTCGGGTCGAACACGGAGCTGCGCGCCATTGCCGAGGTGTACGGATGCGCGGACGGGGCGGAGAAGTTCCGCAGCGACTTCGTGCAAGCGTGGGTGAAGGTGATGGAACTCGACCGCTTCGACCTGCATTCCTGATTTTTTCGCTGGTTTTTGCGCGTGGCCTCGGAGGACTACCTTCGGGGCCATGCGCGTTTTGGATGCGGTCAGGGGGGGGCTGTGGGCGGTGGTGTGGGTCTGCTGCGCCGGGCTGTTCCCGGCCGCAGCCCAAACGTATTTCCTCAACGGAACCGCGGTGGATGCAGGGGCGGACTGCTACCAACTCACCACCACGCAACCCACCCAAAACGGCGCCGTCTGGTATGCCGACCAGCTCGACCTCAACGCGCCCTTCGACGTGCGCTTCGAGCTCAACTTCGGTACCCTTGACGGAAACGGCGCCGACGGCATCATGTTCGTGCTGCAGCAGGTGGGCACTTCGGCGCTCGGGGCGAGCGGCGGCGGGTTGGGGTTTTTGGGGTTCGGGACGAGCTTCGGGGTGGAGTTCGATACGTGGCAGAACGCCGACTTCGGAGATCCTCTGGCCGACCACATCGGCCTGGTCTCCGATGGCAGGGTCGTGCATACGGCTGCCACGGCGTACAGCCCCACGGTGCAGATGTCGTCGACGAACTCGAATG
>CAMCYM010000139.1 GCA_945883885.1 Chryseobacterium gleum | reverse complement strand
AATACCCAGTGAATCGTCTAATTCGAACCAACCTCAATCTCAATCCCAACCTCAACCTCACACTCTTCCCTCAACCCACAACCCTCAACCCTCCGCCGCGCAGCGGCGCCTCATTCCTTCAAACACCTCACAGACAGCCCCAGCTCGAGGTGGGAGGCGCTGCGCGAGAAGGAGTTGAAGTGGAAGGCGAGGTGGCGGAAGAGGAGGCCCCGCGGATCGAGGGTGGTGCTCCACCAGTAGGTCATTTGGCCCCGGTAGACGAACTCGCCGGTCGTCGATGCGCGCAAGCCCGCGGGTGTGGCGGTGAAGCCGCTGCGGTTGTCGCCGTCCCAGCGGGGCGTTTTCAGGGCATCCGCGCTGTTCGTGCTCCCGCCGATGGCCACTTCGAACGCCTGCCAATCTGCGTCGGAGGGGACGCGCCAGCCCACCGGGCAGAGGCCCCGCGGATCGAGCACCGCGTAGCCGTTGTAGAGCAGGCCGTGCAGCGCGCGGGAGCCGGGCTCGTCGAATTCCGACACGTATTCTGCGACCGCGCCATTCTTCGCCCTTTTCCACGCGCGGTTGCGGAGTCCAGCGCGCAGCGGGTCGCCGTTGCGGTAGTGTTCTGTGCGCAGGTTTTCCGCGAACCAACACTGCCCTCCCACCTCCACCGTGCGGTACACCTCGCTGGCGTAGGTCAGGGTTTCGAGGCCGTTGCAGGGGGCGGTGGGGGATGCGGTTTGGGCCGAAAGCAAGCCCGCCGTAAGCGCCCCGCAAAGGACCACGTGCACCGCCGCCGCGCACACTTCCCTCGTCCCCCTCATTCCTGTTCCATCCGCACCACCGGCCCGTCCTGCTCCACCTGCCAACGGGTGAACAGGTCCAGCACGATGCCGTCCGACAGGCCCACCTTCGGGACGAGGATGCGCGTGCAGCCCGCGGCGTCGAGGATGCGCGTGTAGATCTCTGCCGCCGGGACGATGACGTCCGCGCGGTCCGTCTTCATGCCGAGTTGGATGACGCGCTGCTCGAAGGTGAGGGCGGCGAGTTGGGCGTGGAGTTCGCGGACCGTTTCCGTCGAGATGGGCTCGAAGCGGCTGGCACCGGTCATGCGGTGCAGGCGGTTGATGTTGCCGCCGGTTCCGATGGCCAGCATGTCCTCGCCGGGCGCGCGGACGTGGTCGAGGAAGGCGGTCACCGCGTCCCACTCGCCGTCGGCGATGCCGCCTTTGAGCGCACGCACGGTGCCGATGCGGAAGGACCGCGACCGCAGCCGCGCGCCGCCGCGGATGAGGGTGAGTTCCGTGCTGCCGCCGCCGACGTCGATGTAGAGGAAGTCTTGGGCGATGGTGCCGTTCGAAACGGCGCGGAATCCATTGAAAATCAACTCGGCCTCGTGCTCTCCGTCGATGATCTCGATGTCGATGTTCGCCTGTTGTGCCACCGCGCGCACCACGTCGGCCGCGTTCTTTGCTTCGCGCATGGCGCTCGTGGCGCAGGCCCGGAAGGTCTCCACGCCGTGCACGTCCATCAGGTACCAGAACGCCTTCATCGTCTTCACCAGCGCCTCCTGCCGCAGCGGCGTGATGGAGCCGTGTTCGAAGACGTCGTCGCCGAGGCGCAGCGGCACGCGGATGAACGAAACCTTCATCGCCGAGAGGCCCGTCGGGCGCATTTCCAGGTCTTCGACGAGGAGGCGCACGGCATTCGAGCCGATGTCGATGGCTGCGAACTTCATGATTGTGAGGCGAATGCAGGGATGGATGTGAGCGGCTCGGCCACGGCCGCCGCCGCCAAACTTCCATAGGCCGCGAGCCGTCGGTAGACCTCGTCTTGCGACGCCAGCCCTGCCGCACCTTCGGCCGGTTCCACATAGCGGTTTGCCCCCGAAGCCTCGACGGTGCGGGCCTTTGCCGTGTCGTGGAGCTGCAGGTCGATGAAGGCCCGGAGCTCGGCTTTCAGGGCCGCGTCGCGGACCGGGATGCTGACCTCGACGCGCCGGTCCAGGTTGCGGGTCATCCAGTCGGCGCTCGAGAGGAAGTACTCCGGGTCGCCGCCGTTCGCGAAGACGAGGACCCGCGCATGCTCGAGGTAGCGTCCGACGATGCTCGTTACGGCGATGTGCTCGCTCATGCCCGGCACCCCGGGAATCAAGGAGCAGATGCCGCGGACGAGGAGGCGGATGCGGACGCCGGCGGTGCTGGCTTCGTAGAGCTTCGCAATCAACTCTGCGTCGATGATGTTGTTGACTTTCAACACCAACCACGCTTCGCGCCCTTCGCTGGCCGCCTCGATTTCGCGGTCGATGAGCGCCTCGAAGCGGCGGCGCGTGGAGTACGGGCTCACGATGAGCGTGCGGAAGACCGTCCGCTCGTAGTTGTGCTCGAAGAAGTGGAAGAGCCGCTCGACTTCGCCGGTGGTCACCGGATCGGCCGTCAGCAGCGAGAAGTCCGCGTAGATCCGGGCGTTGCGCTCGTGGAAGTTGCCCGTGCCGACGTGGGCGATGGCTTCCGTGGCTTTGCCGCGGCGGCGGGCGATGTGGAAGAGTTTTGCGTGGACCTTGAGCCCGGGGACGCCGAAGAGAACTTGGACGCCCGCTTCTTGCAGGTCTTGTGCGACTTGCATGTTGTTGCGTTCGTCGAAGCGGGCCGCGATTTCCACGACGACCTGGACCGACTTGCCGTTGCGTGCGGCGTTGATCAGGGCGTTCGTGATTTGGGAGTGGCGGGCGACCCGGTAGAGGTTGATGCGGATGGACGTCACCCGCGGATCCATGGCAGACTCGCGGAGCAGGTCCACGATGTAGCCATACTCCTGGTAGGGAAAATGCAGCAGCACATCGCCCTTGCGGACCTCGTCGAAGAGGTTTGTCGCCCCCTGCAACTGCGGATGGGGCAGCGGCGGGCGGTCAGCGAAGACCAGCTCCTTCCGTCCGAAGTCCGGGAAGCCCATCAGGTCCTTGCGGTTGTGGTACCGGCTGCCCGCGATGATGTTGCCGGTATCGACCAGCTTGAGTTTGCGCTTGATGAAGCCGAGCATCTCCTTCGGCATCCGGGCATCGTACAGGAAGCGCACGTAGTCGCCCCGCTTGCGCTTCGCGAGTCCGCTGGCCATTTTCTCCATCAGCGAGCGGGTCAAATCGTCGTCCACGTCGATTTCTGCGTCGCGGGTGACCTTGATGGCGTGCGCAGCGATGCGCTCGGGCGCGAACAGGGCAAAAATGCGCGGAAGTTCCTGGCGGATCAGGTCTTCGATGAACGCGACATGGTGCTGTCCGCCGGGGCTCGGGAGTTCGATGAAGCGCGGCAAGTGGCTCGGCACTTCGATGACGGCGTACAGGGTGCGGCGGTCTTCCCCGTCGGACGACGCCACGGCCTTGCCGCCGGGCACGAGGCCCACGGCGAGGTAGAGGGTGCCGTCGCGCAGCTCGGGAAAGGGCACCGCGCCGCCCACCATGACCGGCACGAGGACCGGCCGGATGACCCGCTGAAAGTAGTCCGTGGCGAAGCGCGTTTGGTCCGCATTGAACTCCGTTTCATCCACGAAATGAATGCCTTCCGCATGGAGCGCCTCCTCGAGCTCGGCAAAAATCCGGTTGTTCTCCTCTTGCAATTCCACCACCCGGTGTTTCACGCGGCCCAGCGTCTCGCGGACGTCAAACCCCAGCGTCGTCCGCGTATCCGGCCCCACGAGCGACGCCCGGATGAGGTTCGCCACCCGCACGCGGAAGAACTCGTCGAGGTTGTTCGAGAAGATGCCGAGGAAGCGGACCCGCTCGATCAGTGGCACCTCGGGAGACGCCGCTTCCTGCAGCACCCGGTGATTGAAGGCGAGCCAGCCCATTTCGCGGTTGATGAACCGCTCGTGCGCATTCGTTGTTTTCCCCACGTCCCCAAAGATAGCCCCTATCTTCGGGGTCGCTAATCACCCACAACCCGCAAACTATGTCTGTACTCGTCGGCCGCCAGGCCCCCTCCTTTACCTCCCGTGCCGTGGTCGGTGACCATGCGGTGGCGGACTTCTCGCTCGAGCAATTCCTCGGCGAATCCTACGTGGTGCTGCTGTTTTACCCGAAGAGCTTTACGGGCATTTGCCAAACCGAGCTCCAGGCCTACAACGACCGGCTCGCCGACTTCCAAGCACGCAACACCGCCGTGGTCGCCGTTGCGACGGACACGGCCGACGTGCTCGCCGCCTTCCGCCGGGTGCCCCGCGCCGAGGGCGGTGCCGAGGGCGTGGCCTTCCCGCTCGTATCGGACGCAAACAAGACGATCACGACGAACTACGGGGTCTTGACGGGGGAATACGACTACAACGACGAGGGCCAGCTCGAGGCGCCGAACGATTTGGTCGCCTACCGCGCGACCTTCCTGATCGACAAACAGGGCCAAGTCATGCACCAACTCGTGAACCACCTGCCCATCGGGCGCGATGTGGACGAGACGCTGCGGATGGTGGATGCCGTGCGGCACCTCCAAGAAAACGGCCAGGCGTGCCCCGCGAACTGGCGGCCGGCTGCCGTTACGGCCTGAGGTAATTCAGCAGTCCTTCGATTGCGTTCGGCGAGCCCGCGAAGCTCAGCCGGTGAGGCCCGAAGTGGACGTCGCAGCGGTCAGCCGCCGTGCGCTCCACGCGGGCTTCGCCGTGAAAGGGGATGGCCCACGTCTCGAGCAGTACGCGGAACCGCACGATGTGGCCGGCAGAGGTGCGCTCGAAGTTCGCCCACTTGACGTCGGCGGTGGCGACGAGCAACGCGTTGACTTCGGCACTGCTGGTGTCCACCACCGGCACGCGGGGCGAACCCACTGGGCGGCCTTGCAGCAAGGCGCGCAGCCGCTGTCCGGCGCTGAGGGGCGGGCCGCAGACGGCGTGCAAGGCGGCGCGGCGGGC
>CAMCYM010000138.1 GCA_945883885.1 Chryseobacterium gleum | reverse complement strand
ATCCACGCAACGCGGGCACATCTCGCCTCAAAAACACGGGGGCCTGCTGCGTGTACGGCGCATACCGTACGTCCCGCAACGCCTTGTCATCCGTGCAGTTGTGCACAAAAGCGCAGGGTTGAAGCTGGATGCCCTCTTGCGCAACCGTTTCGTTGAAGTTGTTCAGGTACTCGGCGTACGACCACGCCTGGTAACTGGGGTGTGCGGTCGCGCGCTCGCCGCCGCCGAGGTAGGTCCTCACAAGGCCATCCTGTTCGGTGACAGCCACTTCGCTCCATTGCTTGAGCTCGATAATGACCACCTGCGGCGTACCGCGGTGGTCGTAGCCGGAGAGCATGAAGTCGATGCGCTTGCTGCTGAGCGGGAGCTGGCACTCGATGGAAACCCCGGCGTCGTCAGGAATCTGCGAGTCGCGCAGCGGGTTCGCGACATGAAGCAAACTGCTGCCCCAACTCGCAAACTCGCTCTCGCTTACCCGCATCTGGAGCCGTTCCTGCATCCGATCGCGCACCTTGAGGTCGATCACGTTGTCGTTGACGTCGGCCAGAAAGCCCTTGACCGTATTCGAATAGACCAGCATGCCCGCCCGCTTTACAGGTCCGTATACTTCGTGGCCACGCCGCGCGACCGCTCGACGGGGTATTTTTCGGCGTTCTTCGCCACCTTTTCCAGCACGATTTCCTCCGGATTGAGCCCGAAGGTGTGGGCCAAAAGCAGTGCATACGCGAACACATCCGCCAGTTCCTCCCGCACCCGAGCGATGTCCACCTCCCGCGAGCCTTCCGTAGTCTTCCACAGAAACACCTCGTTCAACTCGGCCGCCTCGATTCCGAGTGCAGCAGCGAGGTTCTTCGGGTCATGAAACTGCGCCCAATCGCGCGCATCGCGAAACTCCACCACCGCCCGCATCGCCCGCCCGATTGCTAGTTCTTCGTCCATTCCGGTGAAGCTACTGCGGAATTTGCATTGTAGCTCCCTTTAATCCGTTCCCTCCCCACAGTGGCGGCGGAAGGCCGGCAGCAAGGCGGGGTCGTAGCGGAGGGTCGAGTCGCGGGGACCGTCGAAGTCGTCGATGAGGAGCTCCACGGCGAGCCGCTCGTTGGAAGGGGAGAAGGTGTAGCGGTGGAGGGTGTGGTTGTGGCTGGGGTAGGATTCGAAGACGCTGATGTGGAAGGCGCGGGAAAAGGAGGCTGCGCCGTGGCGCCCGGGGTCGGGGCTGCCGTCGAGGGACAGGCCCAGGGCCCCGCCGTTGCGCTCGATGGCGGGGATGAGGGCGTAGCACTCCTTTTTGTAATGGGACGACGATTCCAGCAAGGCGTAGACGCACGCTGCGCATGAATCGGGTTCCAGAGTTGCTGTTTCCCGGGTAAGGGAAGATGTTTCGGTGGTGGAGTCTGCCGCCCCTGGATCTCTGTCAGGTCCGGCGCAAGCCGCCAGCAACAGCACCGCGACCGCACCAGCAAAGCGGCAGGCCGTTACCACTTCGGGCAGCCGGTGACGTAGCCCTTGACCTTGTTGCGGCGGAAGCGGTGAAAGAGGCGTTTGCGGCGCGGGCGGTCGTCGCGGTCGGCTGCGTCACCGTCCGCCTCCAGGTCCGCGTCCACGGTTGCGACCGCGGCGGTGGGGGACGGCGTGAGGAGCGCGCCGTCGGCAGCGGCGACGGGGGAGACCCGGAAGCCGAAGAAGGACAGGACGACCGCGAGGCGGAAGGCGCGGAGTCCCCGCCCAGTGAGGGCGCGCTGGGCGGGGATTTGGTCCGCAGTAAAAATGCCACACATCCCGGGACGCAGCTTTTCACGGATTTCGTCCGGCGAAAGGCCGCGGAAGTCGACCGTCGCGTGGTTGCACGAGCGGCAATGGAAGCCGTCGGCCGTGGGCGACATGCGGCTGAGCATCATCGGACATGGGCGGTCGATGCGGAGGGAAGAGTGCGTTTCCATGCCGATGCAACGATCCGTTCGGCCCGTTTCGTATGCTCAGCGCTGGACGTCGAACTTGACCGTGCGGCCGGAGCTGTGGAGGAGGTAGAGGCCTGTGGGCCAAACCGATGCGTCGAGCGTCAGCAGGCCGCCCGCGTGGAGGCCGGTGGCGACACGACGGCCCGCGCGGTCTACGACGGTCCACGCAGCGCCGGCGGGCAGCCCGTCGACGGTCAGGGTGGATGCGGTCGGGTTCGGGTAGGCGCGCAGGGGGGCGGCGGCGGTTCTGGGGTCCGGACCGGCCACCCCGGCCGTGCCGCAGGCCAGCGTGAAGGTGGGGCTCGTCATCGCCACGGCCATGCCCGCTTGCATGTCGTGGACGGTGAAGGCCACTTCGGCATCGCAGGGGTAGGGGCCGTGCAGGGCGGTGCCATCCTCGGCCGCCATCCACGCGGCGGTGCCGTCCGAAGGCACCACGGCGTAGGTCGAGGACAGGCCTGTCCAATTCGCCGCGACGTAGAATTGGTCGCCGTCCGGGACGAGGACCATGCCGATGTTCGGCGTTTCGAGTCCGTACATGCACGTGCCGTCGTCGTATTCCGCGTCGGGGAAGAAGTTCAACGCCGAAGGATCGAGGCAGCCGCCGCAGTACCAAACGCAGACCCCCGGATCGCACGTCGCCGCAGCGTCGTAGTTGCAGGCCGTCGGGTCCATGCAGCCCGGCACCTCGCCTTCGCTGCCGATGAGGACGTGGTCCGCGAAGTAGCTCTCCACCGTGCCGGAGGCGACGACATTGCCGTCCGGCCCGGTGACCGTGTAGGAAACCGGCTCGAGGGCGTAGGAGAAGGTTTGGAACAAAAAGCACTCGGAAAGTGAACAGAACCCCGTGTGGTACGGGTAGTTCCCGAAGCTGTTGCCGCTGAAGAACAGCAATTCGCCCGTGGCTTCGACCGTGTACCACGCCGCGTCCGTGCAGCACGAGCCGTTGTCATAGGTGGCGCCGGGGTTGAAGTTCGGTGCGGCGGGATCGGTGCAGCCGTAGCAGCTGTAATCGCACAGCATATAGTCCGCGCAGGTGGCGGCACCGTTGAAGTTGCAGGCGCCCGGGTCGGTGCAGCCCACGATTTGGTCCGCGTCGAAAAACTCGGAGAGGTACGGGTTGATGTTGCCCTCCGACGCATAGAAGATGCTGCCGTCCGGGGCCGTGATGGTCAGGTCGAACGGCGTGCTGGTCAGGCTCCATGCATGGAGTTGGAAGCAGCTGCCCGTGTAGCAGAAGCCGTTCGTGCCGTAGCCGCCTTGGTACTGGAGGCCGTCGCCGCTGGTCCACCACCACTCGATGGGGCCGGTGGCTTCGACCGTGTACCACGGGCCGTAGCAGCAGGAGCCGATGTCGATGGTGGCCTCCGGGTTGAAGTTCGAAGCGGTGGGGTCGGTGCAGCCGTAGCAGCCGTAGTCGCACATCTCCCAGTCGGGGCACGTGGCGTCGGGGTTGAAGTTGCAGGCGCCGCTGTCGATGCAGCCGAGGACCACGTCGCCGTAGGTGAAGGTGGTCGTCCCTTCGCCGAATGCATCGGTGGTGAGGGTGGCGAGGAGGGCGCCGTCGGGCCCTGTGAGGGTGAAGGTCACAGGCGTCGAAAGGGGCGGCATGGTGAAGTCGTATGCGGAGCAAGAGAAGACCAGGCAACCCGGCGCCAAACACACCACGCCCGATTCTGGCAACACCCCGTACGACCCACCGCCTATCTGACCCCACAAGGACCAGTAGCCCGGTCCGTCCGCCGTCACCGTTCCCACGTCGCCGAAGCAGCACGTCCCGTCGTCGAACGTCGCCTCCGGATCGTAGTTCGATGCGCCGGGCGACATACATCCCGCGCACGAGCTGTACTCGCACGAGCCGTCATCGCACGTCGCCTCCGCGTCGTAATTGCAGGCCAGCTGTTAGGTACACCCCAGCACGGCGTTCAGCTCCACCGGGGTGTACACATTCGCGCTGAAGTCGAGCGTGTTGCCGGCCATCCATACGCTTCCGTCCTCCAGAACGACTTGAAAATCTGTGGATTCAGAGTTGATGCTGTAGGCGCTGAATTGGTAGCATCCTTCGGCCAAACAAAACGGCGACCCCGTCACCCCGTACACCACTGACCCGGTCACGCCGTACAGGTACACCTGCACCAGCACATCCGACTCCACCGTCGCCCAGTGCGACGTGCAGCACGTGCCGTTGTCGAGCAGGGCCTCTGGCTGGTAGTTGAATGCCGTCGGATCGGTGCAGCCGTAGCAGTCGTAGATGCAGTCCGAGTAGGCGGAGCACGTGACTGTGGGGTCGAAGTTGCATGCGCTCGGATCGCCGCATCCGAGGGTGCCGCCGACCGTGAAGGTCGCTTGGAAGTACGTCGCATCGGCATAGCCCGACAGCTCGAGCGGCTGCCCGTCGGGCCCGATCAGCCCAGCGCCCGCGAGTTCGCCCTCGGGCGCCTGCATCGCGAAGTAGTAGCAACCGGGCTCGAGGCAGAATTCATCCTCGCCGGGCAGCGCGCCCGCGAGGTTCACGTCGCCGAAGACCGCATGGTATACGTTCCAAACAGCCCCCGCCGATCCGGTGACGGTGTAGCATTCGGTTTGGGCCGCCAGCGGCGCCGCCAGGCACGCGGCGGCAAGCAAAACACCTCCCACTCGGAGTGAACGCAGCATGTGTTTCACGTCGGAAAAACACGCGCGCCCCCTCGAAGGTTGCAAGTGTGCTCGAAAAATTCTTGGCGGGGCTGCTTCAGTATAAAAACCTACTAAATGATATAAACGATAGACCAAGAGAGCCCGGTGGCCGCATTGATGCACATACGATTGTGCGAAATTTGTCCAAACTGACCAAATCCGACCATGCGCCATTTCTTCGCTGTACTTTGTTTGGGCTTTTTCACCTTTTGGGCTCAAGCACAAACACCCTACCAGCTTG
>CAMCYM010000137.1 GCA_945883885.1 Chryseobacterium gleum | reverse complement strand
CCAGTGGGAATGAGGGCTCTGAGTAGATGTGTGTAAATTGCTTTTGAATGGTGGCTTTAGTGTGGTGTGAAATGCGGTCTTCCTACTTCGGCTTGTTAGGATTAGATAATGCAGACAGCTTCTTGGCCGAAGGATGAGGGGCCGCTGCGCGGCCGAGTGTGAGGGATGAGGCGGCGCTTCGCGCCGAGGGTGCGGCTTCGCCGCGGAACAGTGTGAGGGATGCGGATTGAAATCGTATCAAATCGTATCATGGCGGACAACCTCGTGGTAAGTTGATGTCCACGAGAAAGACGTCGCATGAGATGCATTTTGGAAACGACCAGTTCGTGTGCCCGACGATTTAACCGCCGTCAGTCCTTGGGCGGGGTGAGGGTGAGGGTGGATTCGGTGCGGAGGGTGGTGCCGTCCGGGGCGATGAGGCGGAGGCGGAAGGGGTAGGTGCCGGCAGGTGGGTAGGCGGGGTCGCCGCCGGTGGCAAGGGGAACGGCGAAGGGCAAGAAGCCCGGGAGGAGGGGGCCGGCGTCGATGGAGCGGTCCTCGAAGTCGATCCAGAGGGTGCCGCCGGTAGGGGCGAAGAGCACGCCCGTGGCCTCGACGGGCTTCGGTTCTGCCCACGCCCAACCGGGTTTGCCCCACCGCTTGTTCCACGTTTTCTCGGGCGCTTCGAGCACCGCGAAGGTGCGCGTGGCCGGGTCCTCGCCTTTCCAGTGGTTGAGTACAGGGGCGAGGTCGAGGACGTAGAAGCTGCGGCCGTGGGTGCCGATGACCAGCTCGTTTTCGCGCTCTTGGATCACGAGGTCGTGGACGGGGACGGGCGGCAAGTCCGGGTGGGCCGGAGACCAACGGGTGCCGCCGTCGAGGGAGAGGAAGCAGCCGATGTCGGTTCCGACAGCCAGCATTTCCGGGCGGTCGGCGCTTTCGGCGAGGGCGTTGATGGCGCCGGCGGGGAGGCCCTGCAGGCGGGTCCACGTGCGGCCGTCCGTGTCGGTGACGTACAGGTGGGGGGTGGCGTCGTCGAGGCGGTGGCCGTTGAGGGCGACGTAGAGCCGGTCTTTGCGGTGGGCGCTGAAGAGGACCTCAGAGACCCACCACCGGGCATCGGGTCCGGCGGGGCGGACGGGGAAGGGCAGTTCCGTCCAGGAGTGGCCGCCGTCGCGGCTGAGGTGCAGGCGCCCGTCGTCGGTGCCGACTGCGATTTGGCCAAAGCGCAAAGGACTCTCGTGCAGCGAAGTAATGGTGCCGTACGGGACATCGCCCGTGCGCCCACCGCCGGTCAAGTCGCCACTCAACGTCTCCCACGTCGTGCCGGCATCCAGCGACCGGTGGACCTTGTTCGACGCCATGTAGACCACATCGGGGGCGTGGCGCGACATCCAGATCGGCGTTTGCCAGTTCCAGCGGAGCGGCGGCTCGCCGAGGGCATGGAGCGGGTGCAGGTCGAGCCGGTCGCCGGTCGCGCGGTCGATCCGTTCGGCGTAGCCAAACTGAGAACTCACGATCGCCACGTCGTTTGTCCGCCGATCCACCTCGACCTGCATGCCATCGCCGCCCCCCAGCCGCTCCCATGGATAGCGCCCCTCCATCAACCAATCCGGCGAAGGCTCGTAGTCCGAGGGCCCCACCCAGGTGCCGTTGTCTTGGAGGCCGCCGTAAATCCGGTAGGGCGTGGCGTCGTCGACTTCGACCGTGTAGAACTGGCCTACGGCCGGGCTGTTCGCGCTCGTCCAGTGCGCACCGCCGTCCCAGGATACGTTCACGCCGCCGTCGTTGCCGCTGATCAGGTGGCCCGGGCGCGAGGCGGAGATTACGAGCACATGGTGGTCGACGTGGACGTTGTCACCGTAGGCTTTGCGCCACGTTGCGCCGCCGTCTTTCGATTCGAGCAGCGGCACGCCGGCGATGAAGAGGTGCTGAGGATCGTTTGGGTCAATTTCCACTAAACCAAAATAATAGCCGTACGTGTAGCACACATCCCGGAGCGGCTCCGCGTGCGTGCGCACCCACCGCCGGCCCGCGAGGCGGTACACCTCGGCGCCCACGACGGGCGTCTCGAACATCGCCCGGTTCCCGTCCACCAACCAGTCGTGCAAGTCGCGTGGCTTCAGGTGGCCGCTCGCCATCCGCTCAAAGACGGACGCAGCGCTGTCTTCCTCCGGAAAGTCGTTGTCTTTCAGGAACTTCGCGAGCTTCGCCGTATCAAGCTGTGCGAACGCCGCCCGGTCCATGTCCAGGAATTCCTCCTTCCGCAACCCGTCTTCTTCGTCCTCCTCCTCGCCGCGCCCTTGGTTGTCCACCAGCGCCACCACGGTGCCGGTCGCCCCGTGCAGTGTCAGCCCGATCCGGCCGCGCACCGCGCTGTCCGGCAGCCCATCGGCCACGGCCTTCCAGGTCGCCCCGCCGTCGACGGACTCCCAAACCCCACTGCCCATCCCGGCCTCTTCAAAGTTCCACGCCCGGCGCGTCCGGTCCCACGTCGCCGCCCACAGATGCTGCGGATCGCGCGGGTCCACCTCCAGGTCCACCGCCCCGGCATCGCCGTGCGTGCCTGCGACCCGCAGCACCCGCTTCCAGCTCGCCCCGCCGTCGCGGGTCATGTACACCCCGCCCACCTCGTTCTTCGTGTAGAGCGGCCCCATCGCCGCCACCCACGCGGTTCCGGGATCCGTCGGATGCAGCACGATGCGGGCAATGTGTCGCACCTGCTCCAGCCCAGCCTTCCGCCACACCTTGCCGCCGTCATCGCTCACGAACACCCCCGACCCCGCGTACGAACTGCGCGACGCATTCGCTTCGCCCGTCCCCACCCACAGCCGGCGGGTTGCTGGATGCACGGCCACCGCTCCGATCCGCGTCGTGCCGATGCCGTCCGAGACCGGCTCGAAGCTCGTCCCGTGGTTCACCGTATGCCAAACTCCCCCCGTCGCATACCCCACATAAAACTCCGACCCATCCCCCGGCACCACAGCCAAATCCACCACCCGACCGCTCATCACCGTCGGCCCCACATTCCGCAACTCCAACCCGTGCGTCCAGGAGACAGATGGAGATTGAGGTTGAGATTGAGATTGAGAGGGGAGCAGGAGGGAGAGGAGAAGCAGCAGGGAGCCAGTGAAATGAAGCGTGCGCATGGATTCGCGTGTTGTGCTGGACCAAGGTAGGAAGGCTTACGTGGCTGCGCCGCTGAAAACAGTGTGAGTGAACAGACGACGCTGCGCGTCGAGAGGGCGCGGCTGCGCCGCTGAAAACAGTGTGAGCGATGAGTGATGAGGGCGCCGGCGTTGCCGGCTGGAGGTGTAGCTGCGCCGCTTTCAGGATTCCGGAATGGAGATGCCATCTAAGACACCATTCCCCTCCCCACTTCACACTCATCCCTGTCCGCTCATCCCTTCACTTTGAGTTTGTACCGGATTAGCGCCCACGTCATGCGGGAGATTTCGTCGCCGGCGGCGCGGAGCTCGGACATTTGGTCCGAGGAAATCTAGCCCTCCGTGTGGAGGAGGTCCAAGCCGGTCAGGGCTTCAGCAAGGGAAGCGCGGGCGTTCGAAAAGAATTAGGTCGCAATGCCGGGGTAGATCGAGTGGCTCCCTTCGAATAGAGGATAGATGCGAAAAAGGTGTTGCGGGTTATTGTCCTAAACACCAATCTCGAAAACTCATGCGGGGACAAATGCTTCGTTTGTAACTGAAGAAACGGATGTTCACAGCCCTAGTCGCCAACATTTTTCACCACACATCGTATTATATCGTGTTTGACCTCAACATGGTAAAATTCATTTTTTTCTTTAATATAATCGGTTAATTTTTTAATCGTAGGATAATCTCCCTCACCCACAAAACACCGTGCATCATCAATTAACAGAATATGGTCTAATTTTTTGTGGCTAAAAATTGAATCTAACTCTTCGAAGATTGGGCAGTCTTTATCCCCCTTCGCAGTTATTCCAGCCGAGTAATGTCCATCCAGCCAAAAAATCGCGGGCTCATTTATATCTGCTAAAACTTTTGGGAGCACTTTTCCGCTATCTCCTTGAAAAATTGTAACATTTAAGTCATTTTCAAATCGACTCTTTGCTTTAATGTACAAGTCATAACCCAGCTCAATTGAGATAATTCTATTGAATCGATGCTTTTGCGCTTCCACCATGTCGCCCAAGAAAGTGCCGGTTTCGATCAGTGTTGTGTACTGATATTTTCGTCGATACTCTGCGATTGCTCGCGCTTTGACTAAGTGCGGAGGAGGGGCTGGGCAACCATCTTTTTGCCATTGGTTGAACAGCTTTCTTTGCCTGAAGTCCCTCACTTGATTTAATGCGTATTGAGGTATAAAAGTCGGCAAAATTTCTTTAACTAATCTTCTTACCTTCATGCTTAACGCTATTATTTAATATTCAAAAATCACAACTGATTATGAAGTCGAGGAGGCCGCGCGCACGATTTGCTCCTTCGTGAAGAAATCGCAGCGGGCCGCGAGGGCGCATTTGCGCATGTCCAACGTCCAATTCCGGGCCAAATTGATGCCCCTGAAATCACCCTGAACCTGCTTTAAACTCAACCGTAAAGATACGAAACCGCCCCCCTCAGAATCGAATCCCCTGCGAAAAGTACTCCACAAACGTGATCCTCAACCCTCACACTCCGAGCGGCGAAGCCGCGCCTCATCTCTTCACACTCACACTGTTCCCTGCGGCGAAGCCGCAACAGGTCAAAGTTTCGGGTTGTCCAAGTGCCTGGTCGCGTCGCGGGTGGTTTTCTTTTCGAGGTTGCGGGCGAAGGCGGCGGTGAGGTCCGTGTTTGTTTGGTTCGCAAGCGCGAGGAGCACCCAGAGGACGTCCGCGAGTTCGTCGGCCAGGTCGAGGGCGGCGTCGGTGGGTTTCTCGCTTT
>CAMCYM010000136.1 GCA_945883885.1 Chryseobacterium gleum | reverse complement strand
ACTACCAGTTCGATGAACGTGCCGGCGGCCTCTTCTTGTTCACCCTTGCGGTGATGATCAAGCCCTGAGGCGATCGCCGGGTTCAAGTCTTCCGCTCCTGCTTTTTCGCTGCTGGAAACAGGATGTTGTTCAGAATGAGTCTGTAACCCGCGGAGTTCGGGTGTAGGCTGAGGTCGGTGTGCCGGTCGTTCACCAGGTGGCGGTAATCTTCTGGATCGTGTCCGCCGTAGTAGGTCCATTGGCCTTCCCCGAGAACGCCGTGGATGTACTTCGCCGACCGCGCATTCCGGGTTTCGCCCATGACGGTGACATCCGGGCGCACCGCGGTGCTGCGGAAGGCGGTGGTTTGGCCCATGAAACCTCGGATGACCCGCTCGTGGCTCTGCGTCAGCATCGTCGGAACGATGTCCCACTTCGCAGAGAAGTCAAACAGCATGAAAAAGTCGTTGATCTGCTGCAGCTTCACGTGGTCTTCGGTGGCATCGATGTCGGAGAACTCATACACCATCGGGTCGGTGATGAGCTGGTAATCGGTGAAGGCCAGCCCCGCATCGAAATCGAGGGCGCGCTGTGCATCCGCCGCAGCGGGGTCGCCGTCGAACACGGATTCGCAGATGTCGGTCCCGGCGGCCGCCAAGGCAATATCGAACGAGTCCGTTCCGCTGCACATCGTAAACAAAAAGCCCCCTCCGAGCACGAAATCCCGGATGCGCAGCGCCACTTCGCGCTTCATCGCGCTGACCTTGCGGAACCCCAGCGTGCGGGCAGAAGCTTCCTGCGTGCGCACCTCGTCTTGGTACCACGCGGCGTTCCGGTAGTTCTTGTAGAATTTCCCATACTGCCCCGTGAAATCCTCGTGGTGCAGGTGCAGCCAATCGTAGTCGACCAAACCGCCCTCGAGCACCTCGGCATCGTACACCACGTCGTAGGGGATCTCCGCGTACTCCAGCACCAGGGTCACCGCATCGTCCCAGGGCTGCTTGCCTTCCGGACTGTAGACCGCAATGCGCGGCACGACTTCGAGCCGGACCCGCTCCATGTTCACTTCCGGATCGGCAATCTCGGCGCGGATGGCCTCCGCTTGGACATCGGCAATGACCTGGTGGCTCACCCCGCGCACCACACATTCGGTGGCGATGGCCCCTACGTTGGGCAGCAGAAAACTCCCACCGCGGTAGTTCAACAACCACTCGATGGGCACGTCTTGCTCCAGCACCCAAAACGCAATCCCATAGGCCTTCAGGTGATTCACCTGCGAACCGTCCATCGGAATCAGGATATGCGCCGCCCGTCCAGCCGCCGCTGCCCACAGGCCGAGGGCCAGCAACATCGTCCTGAGTACCGTCCTTCCGCTCATGCCCTGAAGGTACAACCGGTCCGCCGCACTCAGAACGGCGGCTCCTCGTGCATCGGCCGAGCGCGATCCAGGAAGTCCTGGCCGTCCGAGGAAGGCAGGTCATCGTTCATGCGGGACGGCATTGTCATCGTCGGCGGCTCGGAGACGAAGCCCGAATTCGGACGGAGGCCTCCGCCGCCCGGTGCAGCCGGACCGCGGTCGAAGACAGGGGCCGCGAACGCGTCGTAGTCCGTGAACTTCGCCAGCCGCTGGACGAACCGCATCTTGATGGTGTCGAGGGGGCCGTGCCGGTGCTTTGCGAGGATGAGTTCGCCGAGGCCGGCGGTATCGATGCCATCCGGGTGCTCCGTGATGCCGTAGTATTCCGCGCGGTAGATGAAGGCCACGAGGTCCGCGTCCTGCTCGATGGCGCCGGATTCCCGCAGGTCGCTCAGGAGGGGCCGCTTGTCCCCGCCGCGCGTTTCCACGTTCCGCGACAGCTGGCTCAGGGCCACGATGGGCACGTCGAGTTCCTTCGCGATCGATTTGATGGACCGCGAGATGGTCGAAATTTCCTGTTCGCGGTTGCCCCGGTCGCTTCCGGCTGACATGAGCTGGAGGTAGTCGATGATGACCAAACCGATGCCCGCGCTGGCCTTGAGTCTCCTGCACTTCGCCCGCAACTCGAACACGCTCAACCCCGGCGTATCGTCTAAGAACAGCGGCGCCTTCGCGAGTTTCCCGATGCGCTCGTGCAACTGCGTGTATTCGTGGTCTTCGAGTGTGCCTTTGCGGAACTTGTCGCTGCTGATTTCCGTCTCCGACGAAATCAACCTCTGCACCAGCTGTACCGCCGACATTTCCAGCGAGAAGACGGCTACCGGGATCTCATACTGTACAGCCACGTTGCGGGCGAGCGACAAGACGAAGGCCGTCTTGCCCATGCCCGGGCGGGCCGCGATGACAATCATGTCCGACCGCTGAAATCCACCGGTGATGCGGTCGAGGTCCGCAAAGCCCGTGGGCACGCCGCTCACACCACCTTCCCGGCTCCGCGCAGCATCGATGTCTTCGAGGGCCTTGCGCAAAACGCTCGCCATGGTTTCGTAGCTGCGCCGGATGTTGCCCTCGGCGACCTCGAACAGGCTGCTTTCGGCCTCGTCGAGCAGGTCAAGCACGTCGGTCGTGTCTTCGAAGGCCTTCGTGGTGATGAGGGTCGAGACGCGGATGAGTTCGCGCTGGATGTACTTCTGCGCGATGATGCGGGCGTGCGCTTCGATGTTCGCTGCGCTGGCCACACGGTTCGTCAACCGGGCGATGGCCTGCGGTCCGCCCACGAGCTGCAGGAATCCGTTCTGCTTCAGCCGGGCGCTCACCGTAAGCAAGTCCACCGGTTCTGAAGCGTTGAACAGCTGCGCGATGGCTTCGAAAATCCGCTGGTGCGCCTCCCGGTAAAAACTCTCCGGCCGCAAGACGTCGATGACCGCATTGACGGCCTGCTGCTCCAGCATCATCGCGCCGAGCACCGCCTCCTCCAGCTCGATGGCCTGAGGCGGCAACTTGCCCACCACATCGGCCGGCATGGGCACCGTGCGGGCAGCGGTTCGGGTGCGGGGAGCAGTGGATTCGTTCATGGCGGTAGGGCCTCCGAAAGTACGCCGCGCCGCGCCCACCTTTATTCACATTTCGTCCCCAATGTTGTCAACAGCGCGGCCTAATTTTGGCCCACAATTGCTGCACCCATGAGCGAAATGCTGCGCTACCCACAGGCCGAGCCCGAATTCAAAGTCGCGCTCTCGCTCAGCCTTGTGCTCATCGGATTCGATGGCAAGGGATTGCAGGTGCTGCTCGCGCGCAGCTCGAAGCCGCCGTACGAGGGCGCCCTGTTCCTGCCCAGCCGCTACCTCGGGCCCGGCGACGAACTTTCAACCTCCGCGCGCCAAATGTTCGTCGAGCTCTTCGGCTACGACAACGCCGCCGGCATCGAGCAGCTCCAGGCCTTCGGCAAGGTCTTCCGGCACCCCGGCGGGCGGGTGGTGAACATCGCCCACTACGCCACCGTCCGGACGGAAGATTTCCGCGCGGAAGCGTGGGAAAAGCACGGCATGATGTGGGCTCCGTACACGGCCGTTCCCGAGCTAGCCTTCGACCACAACGAGATCGTCAAATACGCGCAGGAACGCTTCAAGCGGCGGGTCAAACGCCGACCGGTCGGCTTCAGCCTCCTCCCCGACCCGTTCAGCCTCGGCCAGCTCCAAGTCCTCTACGAAACTGCCCTCGGCACGGCCTTCGACAAGCGCAACTTCCGCAAAAAACTGCGCAAAACCGACATCCTCCTCCCCCTCACCTCGAAGGCCGACGGCCGGCACCCGGGCCAACACAAAGGCGCGCTCCTCTTCCGCTTCAACACGGAGAAGTACGAAAAGCTCCGCCTCGAGGGCTACGACTTCCTGTTCTAACTGCGCCTCACGGCCAGTCCTTCACGCACCGCACCGAATACCCCGCGCGCTTCGGGTAGAGCCCGCGTTGGACCCCATCAAATCCGGTGTACATCTGCCGGTACCACAGCTCTCCCGCCGACGCAGTCGACGTCCACCACATCCCCTGCGCCCCATAATTCAGCGGAATCCCATTCAGATCGTTCCTCCAACCCGACGCATACCCAGAGAACCCGGTCGCATCCGTCCCATCCCATGCCGGCGTCACCCCGCCACCGACTTTGATCAGCCGACCTGCCCCGGCCGTCCCGCCCACAAATTCCTCCAGCTGCGTCCATTCCGCATCCGTAGACACATGGAATCCCGCAGGACACAAGCCGGCTGCCGACGATACAGAATGCCCGTTGTACAGGTAGCCGCACGCCGCACATCCGGCCACTGGGGCCCACGCCCCTGCACCGGTCGTCGCCCAGTCGGCATTCGATAGCCCAGTGGGGATGGTGGTTCCGTTCCGGTAGGTGGCCGTGGCCAAATTCTCCCGGAACCAGCACCGCGACCCGAGCTCAATCAGCTCGTACTCCGTCCCATAGTACGTCACAGCCGCCTGCCCTGCGCACGGCCCGGTCCCCGCAGGATCCACGGCCGAACACTCCGGAAAATAGGAGCACAACTCGCTCACGTGGACATAGGACGACGGGTCGTAATTGCATGCGTACGCAAAATCCTTGCATCCGGCCAGCCGGATGGGCTCCCAAGCCATCCCATTCCAAAGCATCACCGTGCCCGGCTCCAACCCCGTCCCGGTAGGGAGCGAGGCGGCCTGTCCCACCCCTACAGCCGCGGTCAAATCCGCAATGGCATCCTCTAACAATCCGAGATACACCCCCAGTTCCATCCCATCCACCAGCAGCGCCTCCGGCTGAAAGGCCCCGCCGTACAAATCCAGAATGGACAGCAAATCCGACGTCCCGATGAAGCCGTCTGCATTCGAATCTCCGTTGAACGGATAGTCCACAACGGGTGCAGGTGAGCCCGAGGGTTGAGCGTACACGCCCACCGCGGCCCCACCTAACAACACCCAACACCCGATGTACCCTCGGATTTCGGCTAGCATCCCCATCTCAAATTCGGTTCCCTCTAAGATACGACAGAGAAG
>CAMCYM010000135.1 GCA_945883885.1 Chryseobacterium gleum | reverse complement strand
GTTCCACCGACGGAGGCATTTCCGGTCACGGAGAGCGTGCCGGCCAAGGCCGCGCCGCCCGCCACATGCAGCGAGTCGCCGAGCAACGCGGGCGCTGCCACGTGCAACGTGTCGTTCAAGGTCGTTTCGCCGGTTACGGCCAAGGTGCCAGCGAGGGCCGCCGCACCGCCGGCATCGAACGTGCCGCTGACGTCTGCATTTCCATTCACGTCGAGCGCTCCGTCGACGGTGGTTCCGTTGAGGGTGGTGGTTCCGTCGACGTTGAAGTTGCCATCGACATCGGCGTTGTCGTCCACATGCAGGGAGTCGCTCAGCGTGGCCCACCCGGTGACGGCGAGGGTGCTGGCAAGGGAGGTCGCGCCGGAAGCGGCGAGGGTTCCACCGACGGAGGCATTTCCGGTCACGGAGAGCGTGCCGGCCAAGGCCGCGCCGCCCGCCACATGCAGCGAGTCGCCGAGCAACGCGGGCGCTGCCACGTGCAACGTGTCGTTCAAGGTCGTCTCCCCGTCCACTTCGAGCGTGCTTTTGAAGGTCGCCGCGCCGTCCACGTTGAAGAGGGCGTCGAGGTCCACGTTGCCGACCACGTGGACGGAGTCCCCGAAGGCGGTCACTCCGGTCACGTACAACCGCGACCCGAGGCTCACGGCATCGACCACGCGCAGGGAGTCGCCGAGGACCACCGTTCCTGCGACGAGCAGAGAATCGCCGAGCGACACGACATCGCTCACGACGAGGCGTCCGGCGACGGAGGCATCTTTGTTGAGGACGAGGCTGTCTGCGGTGACCGTTCCGGTCGTGGTGACTTGGCCGAGGCCCAGGGCGGAGTATCCGAAGAAATCCACGTCCACGCCGGGGCTGGTGCCGTTCGTGAGGACGTCGGCCCAGGACAGGGTGTTGATTTGGTTCTGCAGGTCGGCGGCCTTCGTGAAAAGGGTGTCGAGGTTGCTGCGGAGCAGGTGGGCGTCGATTTTCAGGAAGATCTTCTGCGGGTCCCCGTGCTGCACCACTGCGCTGGATTGCGCCTGGGCGAGTGTTGCGACGCCTGAACACAGCAGGATGCAGGCCGCCCAGCGGACGGACCGGATGAAAACGCTGCACGAGAGGCGCGCCAAATTGCGTTGAGTTCTCATTTTAACGCGATGAAAAGGTTAGATTTCGAGACAAAAGGTACTCTGTGCGCTGAGCGGGGTTCGGATGCGTCACGCGGGTGAATGATAGCATTGTGGCGGCATTATGATATCGTGACGAAGCGTCACACGAATCATGATATCGGGTATCACGTCTTCTCATGCGGGCATCCCTGTACTTTGCAGACCATGAAGCGAACCGTCGGGATGGCCCTGTGGGTGCTGAGCGGAGCGGTGTGTGCTCAAGATCTCCGTTCGCTGCACGAGCGAATGAAGGAGCTCCCTGCGCAATTCGAATTCGAGCCGGGCAGGATGGAGTCCGCCGGAAGGCGCATCCTCGGGCAGCGCGATGGCGTGGCGTGCGATTCGCTGCTCATCGGGGAATACCTCGTACTCCAAGCAGCGGTGGCACGCCGCGTGCCCTGTGTGGACGTCGACTCCGTTTCCTGCAGCGAAGCACCGCCCCTGCTCGTGTACATGCGTTCCGCGAACGCACACCTCAGCGGCCGGTACGAGGAGGCGGTGGAGGGATTCCAGCGGGTTGCTCGGACCACGGATTCTCCGAAGCTCGGTGTTCAGGCCCTGAACGCGGCGGGGGTGGTGTATTCCGACCTCGGCGCGAACGACGAATCGTTTGCATGCCTCGTCCGGGCGTACGAGATGTTTCCCGAGGAATGCGATCATCCGCTGATTTTGCTGAACCTGGCTGCCGCGGCTGGCATGGCGAACAAGTGGCAAGATGCCTTAGGGTGGACGGAACTTGCCGAGCAGACGTTAGCGGATGCGCTGAGTGCCGGCGGGCCCGCACCGAATGTGCGGCCAGAATGGAACATCTTGATTTTGAGTTCGAAACTGCAGGCGTACATGCAGCTTGGAAGGGCGGAAGAAGCGGGGCAGGTCTTCGATCAGATGGCTTTCACGGACATCGAAGGGATCCGAACTGCGGGAGTTTTGGGGGTGGTGACGGCGTACGTGCTGCAGCGCAATGCCCTGGTTGACTTCGTGTCGCACCTTCCGGAGCTGCAGGCGATCGCAAACTCAGATACCGCTGCTGCAGTGGCCGAGTTGGGGGTGTATGCGTCGTTGTATGAGCCGTGGAGGTCGCAGGTTTGGGGCGAGTTGCCGCTGGAGGCGGTGTGGAAAGAGGTGAGGCAGTTGCCCCTCGTCCTGGGCAGCATCGGCAAAGTCGGCGAAGGATGGGAGCCCGGGACATCCGGAGATCAGCGAGGGCACATCTTCAGTGCATGGCCCTTCCTCGTGCGCACGGTGCGGTGGGGTGCGGGCGTGCTTTTCCTCTTTGCGGTGGCCGGTATCGCGCAAGCTGGAGGGATGTGGCGTGCGCGGCGCCGGGCCCAGCGGTGGAGTGCGGAACGTGAGGCAGAACTGGTCCAGTCGCTGCGCAAACGGTTTGCCGGGATTGCCGGGATTGCCGGGCGGCGGGCGGGAGCGGAGGTACGGTGGTTGCTGGTGGAGGTGGTGCGGCGGCGAGGCCTCGCCCGTTTGACGCGTTTGGGCGAAGGAATGCGCAACCTCACGCGGCGGGAGGAGGAATTTGTCATTCACCTGGCCGCGGGCCTGCGGACGAAGGAATTTGCGCGCATCCACCGACTCAGTTCAGGCCATGTCTACAACCTGAGTTCTTCAGTTCGCCGCAAGCTGCATGTGCCTGAAGCGGTGGAGTTATCGGATTTCATCATGGCTACACAACGCAAAGGGGAATGAAACGCACGGTGCTCGGGTGGGTGGTTTGCGCGGCGTTCTGGAGCGCGGGCGTTGCGCAGGCCTCCGCAATGGAAGAGGCGGCGCTGCGCGATTCGTTGGTCGCCTGGCTGCAGCGGGGCGATCTGGCGGCGTGGACGCGCGCATGTGCCCAGGAACCCGCCGCCGAGGCGGTGCTTGCGGACTGGGGGCTCGAAGCGTACGGGGCGCCTACTGCCACGGAATGGCGGTGGATGCAGCTGGGAGCCGAGCAGTTAGCAACGGTCGAACTGGAGCTCGAGCGGAATCCGGTCTCGCCCGAGGAGTACGTGGCGCAGCAGTCGGCCCGTGAAGCACGGCCGTGGTGGCTGGCGAACATTGCGCTGGCGGTGGTATGCGTGGGCGCGGGGCTGTGGTGGGCGTTCGAGCGGCGCAAACTGCGGTCCGCGGCGCGGGAAGTGGGCCGGTCGCCGGAGGAGGTGGCGTTAGCCGAATATGCTGCGGCACCGCTGTTCCGGCGTGCGCCGTTTCCCACCGAGGCGTGGAGCGCCTTCTTGTCGGAGGAAGAGGCGGTGCCGGTTTCTGCGCGGTGGGCGCTGCTCAACGCCTCCGAACGCGAGTGTGCCCAGCGGCTCTCCCGAGGCCTTGCGGTCCCTGAAATCGCTGTCGAACTCGCCTGCTCCCCATCCTACGTGTACAACCTGCGCTCGGCCATCCGCAAGAAGTGGAACCTTGCAGAGCACGAGGACGTGGTGGAAGCGATTTCGAAGGAATTGAAGGGGGAGGGATAATCAATGATCTACAAAGCAGACGGCGCAGCCTTTCATGCCGCGGGTCATCAAGGTGCGGTAGGTGTTTTTAATCAGGGCATCGAGCAGTTTCCGAGTGGCGGTGGGGTTTTCCGCAAGCCGCTTTTTCCAGCCGAACACGGAACGATCCTGCCGGGACCTGGCTTCGGGATGGGTGGACACGGTTCCGGTGAGGGGTTCGCGGAGGAGGTCCGGTCCGATGAGGACGCCGATGTAGTCGCATTCGAGGCCTTGGCAGGTGTGGATGCACCCGATTTGGTCAATGCTCTCGGGTTTCAAAATCCACAAATTCCCGTCCTCGCTGAGGTTCCATTGCCGCTGGAAGTCGGGGTAATCGAAATCGAAAGCGGCCGCATTTTGCTTGCTTTTCCAGTCCCAACAGTACCCAGCCACCGTCCTGGCTTTGCCTGAAATGGTATTTTTTTCGCGCACCCAGCGATCGAGTTCCGCGGGAGTACCGAAGGTTTTGAATTCATAGTCCACCCCCGAGAGCGTGGGATGTGCAGTCTCTCGGATTCCGAGGAAGTGGTCCACAAAGGCCAGATATCCGTCTTCGCCGTTGCAGCGGAATTGGGATGGCAAATCGGCATCGACTACTTCTGCACCTGCGTCAGCGGCCCAACGCCGGATTTCAGCTTCGCTTCCGATGTCTTGTATGTGAATGCGTTGGTCTTCGTCGATGAAGAAGATAGAAGCGCGCGATGCGGCGATGATTTCTTTGACCTGGTTCTCGCCGAGGTTTGAATAGAGTCCAGACTTCTCGTTCAACCTGTGCGCCTCGTCGACGATGAGCATATCAAATTCATCGGCTGCACAGTCGAGGAAGGCACCGGAACCCTTGAACAAGGCACCGTAGCGAGCCCGCGCCAGAGCCCCGCCGGTGCCGGTCAATTTTTCACGGTAGACATCGCGCGGAGCCGCATTTTTCGTCACATAGGCAGCATTGCATCCTTCGGCAAGTGCGCGCACGAGGAGGTTGATGGCGACCACAGACTTGCCTGTCCCGGGGCCACCGCGCACAACCACGACCTGCTTCGGTGCTGAAGAATCGGCTTTGCACCGCCGCATCGCAGACAGGGCCAGTTCGAAGGCGACCTTCTGTTCATCGAGCAAGATGAACTCACGCTGACGCTTCAACATGCCCACGAGGCTGTCCGCGAGCGATTTGGACGGCCGGATACGGCCGTGATCGATGCGTTCCATCAGCACGCCTCGATCGCCTGCGTGCACGCTCTCCTCCAAATATCCACGCAACGCGGGCACATCCCGCCTCAAAAACACGGGGGCCTGCTGGGTGTAGGG
>CAMCYM010000134.1 GCA_945883885.1 Chryseobacterium gleum | reverse complement strand
CCCCACGGCGCACGTTCTGGAAGCCGGAAACGATGCCGATTTGGTGCAGTATTGCTCGGAAAAAGCCCCGGAACTGCTCGTGGTAGATCCCTGTTCGCGGGAGTTTTCGCTGGTTGCCTTGCAGGCGATTCGAAAATCTGCTCCTGAGGTGCGGACGGTCGTGATTTCCGATGGACTGTCGGGCCTCCCGCTGCTCGATGCCGTGCGATCGGGCATTGAGGTGTTCCTGCGTTCAGATTGCGATGCCCACGAAATCGGTGAAGCCCTGGTGGCGTGCCAGCGGGGCGTTGGCTTTTTTTGTGGCCAAATTTTGGCCGCGCTCGAAGATGCAGGCGTGGACGTGGATGCGCTGAAGGTGGGGGCATGGACGTGTGAGCCCGTGTGGCTCACCGAGCGGGAGCGGGAAGTGCTTACCCTCATCGCGGAGGGGCTGACGCATACTCAAATCGCTGATAAGCTGAGTGTTAGCGGCCACACGGTGATTGCCCATCGGAAGAACATTCAACAAAAGCTCGGAGCGCGGAATACCGCATCCTTGGTGCTCTCAGCGGTGAAGCTCGGATTGACCGCACCGAACCGGTTCCTTTTCAAAGCCTGAGGCCTGCGAAGGCTGTTTGGTAGGCGGAAGAGCAATCCCGACCTTTGCACAAACCTTCGGCAATGCTCGATACCTTGAACCCGTTCGTCCACACGCCAGTGGTGCAAAGCCGTCTGCCGGAGGTGGACTTCGATCGGTTGCAGTTCGGCCGGACCTTCTCCGATCACATGTTCTCGCTGGAGTTCAAGGACGGGGCGTGGCAGCAGGGGCGCATCGAGCCGTACGGACCGTTTTCCATGAATCCGGCGTCGATGGTGTTCCATTACGGACAGGCGATTTTTGAGGGAATGAAGGCGTACCGCCAAACAGATGGTACGGTCTCTCTGTTCCGTCCCGGGGCGAACATCGCACGGTTCAATCGCTCTGCCGAGCGGATGAGCATGCCGGCGGTCCCTGAGGCTCTGTTTTTCGATGCATTGACGGCGTTGCTGCGCGTGGACGAGGCATGGGTGCCCTCCCGGGAAGACAGCTCGTTGTACATCCGCCCGTTCATGATCGCCACGGACCCCTTCATCGGGGTGCGTCCGAGCGAAACGTACGTGTTCGCCATCTTCACATGTCCCGTGAACGCGTACTACACGGAACCCGTGCGCGTGAAGGTGGAGACACACTTCACACGGGCATGCCCTGGTGGTACAGGTGCTGCGAAAGCTGCTGGAAACTACGCAGCATCCTATTTGCCGGCGTTCCAAGCACAGCAACAGGGTTACCATCAGTTGCTTTGGACAGACGCCACGGAACACACATACGTGGAGGAAAGCGGAACGATGAATGCCATGTTCGTCATCGATGGTGTTCTGACCACCCCCGTTCTGAGCGATTCCATCCTTGCGGGAATTACCCGGGAATCGGTGCTGCTGCTGGCCCGCGATTTGGGCATCCCGACGGAAGAGCGGCGGGTTTCCATCGCAGAACTGGAACGTGGCATCGAGCTGGGTACCGTGACCGAGGCATTCGGTGCGGGCACTGCGGCGACGATTGCACCCATGGCGACCATTTCATTCGGAGACAAAGACTTGGCGCTTCCGCCGGTGTCAGAGTGGAAAATCGCCCCCAGGCTGAGTGTCGAGTTGGATGCCCTGCGGCGTGGCCGCATCGAGGACCGGTTCGGCTGGAACATACCTGTTTGATGCACGTGAGGACCCAGGTCCGGTACTTCGTGGCATCCATGTGCCTTGCAGCTGCACTGTCTACAGAAGCTCAGGTGCATCGCATTCCCGTCGGTACGGGTGCAACCCCCGTCGCATTGGCCGGGGACTACCGCGCACTCGGTTGGAACCCCGCGGGGCTGACGTTTCATCCACTCTTTCCAGACCTGAAGGGAACAGCAAGTGGGCTTGAATGGGGCTTTTCTGTTGAGTCAAACGTACTGGAGCGGCAGGACTTGTGGGACGATGTACTCGACCGCGGTTCAGGAGATGGGAGCTGGACAGGACTGTCTGCACGGGATTGGGCGGGACGGCTCGCTTCCGACCGCATCCGAGTCGACGGGGAGTTGTTGACCGCCTCCGCCTACCGCCGCACGAAGCGGTGGGGATTTGCCTATTCCTCGCGCCAGCAGGTGGCAGGGGAGATGCAGCTCGGCGGCCTCGCTGCCCAAATTCTCGTCGCAGGAGGCGGTGCATCCGTCTTCGACCAAGTCATTTTGGCCAGCGGAGACACGATCGCAAACGATGGCTCTTGGACCTTGGAGGAAGCGGCAGGCATTGTCGGCGGACTTGCAACGGGGCCGGCACCGCTGCTTGCAGCAATCCTCGACGGGACCCGAGGTGGTTTCAGTTGGGTCCGCGTGCACGAGTTGGGCATCAGTAGGATGTGGGGCGAGCGCGAAGGCTGGACCTTGCATACCGGCGTCGGCGGGCGGTTGCTCCTGGGCAACGGGTACTTTTCGGTAAACGTGGAAGGAGGGGAGGCCGACGCCTTCGGGGCCTTTTCGAACGGCTTCGGCATCCCGTCGATGGCCGAGATTTCCTCCTCCAACGGCACGTGGGATGGACTTCGCAAATGGGGCCCTGTCGGCCAAGGGTGGGCAGTGGACGCCGGGGCTGTCTTAGCCCACAAAGACGGCATGTGGATTTCGGCATCCCTCACAGACATCGGCAAAATGGAATGGCGCGGCGAACGCTATGTGATCAGCGGGGTCGAGGTGCCTGACTGGCAATCCGGCGTGGCCGATCCGACGTCCATCCAAGACATTGCCGTTGCGGCCATGCAACCGGAAACGTGGTTCGGGGACGCCGTCCCGGAAACGCGCAGGGTGGACTTGCCTGCGGCTTTCCATGCGGGCGCAGGGAAGTGGTTCGGAACGTTCTTCCTGCTGGCGGCGGATGCGACCCTTGCGAACGGCCAAGCTTTGGCTACAGAAACCCTGCGCATGGGAGCTACGGGCATGCTGCGTGTGGGCGGTCGCGTGTTCATCGACCTCGGGATGCGGAAGATTTCTGAAAGTGTCTTTCGCATTCCTGCAGGCGTTGTTTTCGCCGCCCCCCAGGGAGGCTGGCAGGCCGGCCTTCGCGCAGGAGATATCCAGGCCCTGTGGAAAGGTGCGCAACCGGAAATCGGCATGCAAACTTGTTTTATCCGATGGGCTTGGTAGTCCGAATCGCATGGACCATGCTGTGCCTGTGGACATGCAGTTCCGGATGCAGCAGTGTTCCGAATGATACACAACCTATGGAAGTTATAGTACTCGGCGGGGGATGCTTTTGGTGCATCGAGGCGGTTTTTGCGGACATCGAGGGGGTTGCCCAAGTAGAATCGGGGTACATGGGGGGACATATCAAGCGTCCTGCCTACCGAGAGGTCTGCACCGGTCGAACCGGTCATGCGGAGGTCGTCCGTGTGAGCTTCAATCCGGAGGTGGTCGGGCTCGGGGAGATTTTGGACGTGTTTTTCGCGGCCCACGACCCCACGACCCTCAACCGCCAAGGCGCAGATGTCGGCACGCAGTACCGCAGTGCCATCTTCTACACGGCAGATGATCAGCTGCCTGCAATCACTACAGCGGTGGAACGCGCGCAACGCCTTCAGTCTGCACCCGTTGTGACCACGGTCCAAACCGCAGAGGAGTTCTACCTCGCCGAGGACTACCACCAGGATTACTATGCGCTCAACGGAGAGGCGCCCTATTGCAAAGCGGTAATCGCCCCGAAGCTGCGCAAGGTTCAAGTGAGCTTTTCCCACTTGATGCGCCCGCAATAAGGGTCAATCCGTGCCGTCTCGCTCGGCGGCTTCAGCTTTTTCGATCTCCGCATCGAGCATGCGCTCGAGTTCTTTGCGGGCCGCTTCGCTGAGTTCGGTATCGAGCCGAGCTTGTTTCTTGAGGTGCCGGTACATCGCAGCTTTGCGCACTTCGAGTGCGACGAACACCGTATACACCCCTTCGCTGTTCAGATACTTCTCTTCGCCCACTTTGCGAACGTCCGCGATGGTGGTGTTTGTGATCTCCCGAACAAGGGTCTCAAACCGGGACATGGCTTCTGTGAGGTGCTCCGTTTCAACGTCCTTTCCATAGTTGTCTGACACCACCTGGATCGTGGTGTTGACTTGTTGTGCGATGGACTGACGCGCCAGCAATTCTGCTTTGCTTCGCGCAATCCCGTCTTGCTTGCTCGTCGCTTTGCCCGTGGCCCGGAAAAACCGCGCATTCGATTCATAGGCCTTTCCGCTGAAAGGTTCTTGCACCCGTTCCCCCCAGGGGCGGTCGGCACATCCCGCAAGAACTGCGGTGAGGAGCAACGCCGGAATTGCGAACGACTTGAACATGGCTCTGGATTTTTTCCGGAAAGATGCGAATTGCATGCCAAACGCAACCCCACAGAATTCGATGTACTTTCGTTCCGATGACGTTGCGCAACCGCACTCGAAGTCTCTTGCTCCACGGCAAGTCGCCGGTTCACCGAGAGGTACGGAATACTGCTTGGAATGCGGACACGTCCGTGGTGTTGCTGTACCTCGACAAAGACGAGGATCGGTACCGCGAAGTGCGTCGTATTGCCCAGCAAATCAAAACCTTGCATGGGATCAAGCGGGTCGTACGGGTGGCCTACATCGACCGGGAAGAAAAAGCGGTTCCGCCTTGGCAATTGCGCAAGCTGGACTCGGATTACTGCTGCATGGGGGATTTTACCTGGTGGGGAAGTGTGACCCGGCACGCGGCGGAGTTCGCAGGTGAGGCATTCGATGTGTTGATTGATTGCGAATCAGACGCTGCACTGGAGGCTCGTTTGCCCTTAGATGTGCTGGTACATGCATCCACGGCACGGATGAAACTGGGAACAGCAGGTTCGGTGGCGCGTCCTCAGGACTTTGACGTGGTGTTCGAGCGCGGGATGCGCACCGGATGGAGTGAACACATCGATCGCATGATTGCCTTTCTCACA
>CAMCYM010000133.1 GCA_945883885.1 Chryseobacterium gleum | reverse complement strand
TCGGCGTGGATGGCAAACCCGGCGGTGACGGCCACTCCGGCAAGGACCAGCACGACGGCTACGGCGCGCAGGCTACGGGGCCGGCGTGACCGGGAGCGGGACGGGGAGGCAGCGGGGCGTTTCATCGCGGGGTTCAGGTGGACCTGGGGGCATCCGCCGCGGTCTTCCGGTCAGGGTCGGGAGAGGAACTCCACCAGCGGGGCGACCGTGCGGTCGATGTCCCCCGCTCCCAGCACCAAAAGGACCTCGGGAGGGCGCTTTTTCAGGCACTCGAATATCCCCCGTACTTCAACGAGCTCTCGGGCCGGAAGCGACATCTTTTCAAGAATCATCTGTGAATCCACACCGGGCAGCGGGAGCTCCCTTGCAGGGTAGATGGGCAGCAGAATTGCGCGGTCGAGCAGCGATAAAGCTTCGGCAAACCCTGCGGCGTTGTCACGCGTTCGGGTGTACAGATGTGGTTGAAAAATTCCGGTGAGGTGCTTTCCGGGGTGTGCGAAACGCGCGGTCGTGATGGCCGCGCGCAGTTCGGTCGGGTGGTGCGCGTAGTCGTCGATGATGACGTGCTCGGGCGTACGGAGCCGGTATTCGAATCGCCGGTGAATCCCCTGGAAATCAGCTAGTCCCTTCACGATTTGGTCCACCTTGGCCCCGGCCGCCCGGGCCAAACCTGCTGCGGCCACTGCATTCGCGAGGTTGTGCTCTCCGGGCATCGCAAACAGGACCCCCTCGGCCACCCGCTCGCCATCGAGCACGAGGTCGGCACGCGTCCGTCCTCCGTCCGCAAGGCGCGGCCCGACGGCGGCATGGAGCAAGCCCCGCTGGACCCGGTCTGCCTCGTCCACCGCGGTCCCGTACCGTTCCACCGCCTTCCCAGGAAAGGCGTCCTGCGGCACGTCGGCGTGGACGAGCAACCTGCCGGTGACGCGCACGGCAAAGGCCTCGAAGCCTTCCCGGAAGGACTCCGCCGTGCCGTAGATGTCGAGGTGGTCCGGGTCGACGCTGGTCACGGCGGCGTGCGTGGGATGGAGGTGCAGGAAGCTGCGGTCGTATTCGTCCGCCTCGACGACGGTCCAGGGCGCTCCGGCCCGCAGATGGAGGTTCGTGCCGGAGGCGGCGGCGATTCCACCGAGGAAGGCGGTGCATCCGCCCGGCGTGCCGTCGAGCAGGTGGGCGAGCCAAGCCGTGGTCGTCGTTTTGCCGTGGGTGCCCGCGACGGCCAGGGTCGGCCGGTCGGCGGTGAGCGCGCCGAGGACTTCGCTGCGCTTCAGCATGGGCACGCCGCGGTCCCGGAAGTAGCGGGTCAGAGCGCTGTCTTCCGGCACGGCCGGGGTTCGGACGACGAGCAGATCGGGGGCGTCGCGGAAGGCGGCAGGCAGCGTTGCGGGGTCATCGGCGAAGGTGATGGCGATGCCTTCCCGTTCGAGCGCTGCGGTCAGGTCGGACGGGGTGCGGTCGTACCCGGCGACCAGGGCGCCTTCGTGGCGGAAGAACCGGGCAAGCGCGCTCATGCCGATGCCGCCGATTCCGATGAAATAGACCGGTCGGCTCATGGGCGAGGGGTTGAAGGGCCGTGCGCCTGCCGCGCCCGGACCAAACCTTCCAGCGCATCGACCACGCGGGCCGCGGCATCCGGACGGGCAGCCGTATGCAAGGCTGTGGCCATCGCCGCACATCGGACCGGATCGCCGAGCAGGTCGGTGACAGCAGAAGCCAGCTGCCCCGGTGCGTCCCGGTCGTGGACGAGGAGGGCACCGCCGAGGTCGACGAGGGCACGGGCGTTGCGGGTTTGGTGGTCCTCGGCGACGTACGGAGACGGGACCAGCACACACGGCTTCCCCACGATCGCCAGCTCCGCAAGGGTCATCGCCCCGGCGCGCGCAGCGACCACATCTGCAGCCGCGTACACCTGATCCATCCGGTCGATGAAGCCCCGGCATACCACGCCGGCCGGGTTCCCCTGCTCGGCAAGCCACGCCTGGGACGCAGCCTCGAACCGCCCGCCGCATTGCCAAATCACCTGCACCCCCTCCCCACCGAATTCCCCGCGCTCCACCCCGCGGCGCACGGCCTCGTTCATCGTCGCAGCGCCGAGGCTCCCCCCGAGCACAGCCACGACCGGCCGCTCCGGCCGCAGGCCCCACGCCGCCACAGCCGCATCCCGTCCCCCCGACTCTGGCACCGCCACCCGCCCCCACACCGGATTCCCCGTCAGCACCACCCGCTCCGCCGGAAACCACCGCTCAAGCCCGGCAAATCCCGCGCAAATGCGGTCCACCCGCTTCGCCAGCACCCGGTTCGTGATGCCCGGATACGAGTTCTGCTCTTGGATCAACGTGGGAATCCCCGCGAGGGAGGCACGGAACAGCAACGGGCCGCTGGCGAAGCCGCCCACCCCCACCGCCACTTCGGGACGGAATCGCCGGAGGATGCGCCCGGACTTCAGCACACTGACGAGCACCTTGAGCGGAAAGAGGAGGTTGCTGGGGTCGCGGAAATTCCGCTGCAACCCGCTGATCCAGAGGCCTTCAATGGGGTAGCCTGCCGCAGGGACCTTGTCCATTTCCATCTTGCCCAGCGCGCCCACGAATCGGATGTCGCAGTCGGGATAGCGGCGGCGGATTTCGTCCGCGATGGCCAGGGCCGGGGAGATGTGGCCGCCGGAGCCGCCGCCGGAGAGGACGACGCGCTTCATGCCGGCACGCCGTGCGCCCGTTCCCAGCCTTCCGGGTCGGTGACCGACCGGGAGACGGCGAGGATGATGCCGATGGACAGGCAGGTGAAGATGAGCGACGTGCCGCCGTAGGAGACCACGGGGAGCGGTTGGCCGGTGGTGGGGAAGAGGCGGACGGCCACGGCCATGTTCGTCATTGCCTGCAAGACCAGCATGAAGGACAGTCCGGCGGCGAGGAGGGCTCCGAAGAACCGCTGGCAGCGGTAGGCCACCCGCAACGAGCGGTACAGCAGGATGAGGTACAGCAGCACGAGGCCGAGCCCGCCCAGCACCGCGCCCCATTCTTCGACGATGAAGGCAAAGATCATGTCCGAGTAGGGGTGGGGCAGGAAGTTCCGCGAGGCGCCGGTGCCCGGACCGTGGGGCAGCAGTCCGCCCCGGTGGATGGCCACTTGCGCGAGTTCGATTTGGTACTCCATGCTCGACGTGGCCGGGACGACGGCCCCTCCGACTTCGGCTTCGGGCGCTGCATCTCCGCCGGCGAACTGCTCGATCCGCGAGGCCCAAGTGCTGAAGCGCGGCAGCATTTCCGGCGCAGATTTGCCGAGGCTGTAGATGCCGAACAAGGCCCCTGCACCGATGCCGCCGATCAGGAGCATGTGGCGGAAGGGGGTGCCGGCGACGAAGAGCATGCCCAGGCATACGGTCGCCAGCAAGGCGGCGGTGGAGAGGTTGTCCGGGAGGATGAGGCCGCAGATGACGGCGATGGGCAGAAGCACGGGCAACACGCCGTGCCGGAAGGACTGCAGCTGTTCGCGGCGCTGGTTGATGGTGCGGGCGACGTAGGCGATGAGGACGACTTTCGCGAAGTCCGACGGCTGGAACGTGAGCCCCACGCCGGGCACGCGGATCCAGCGGCGTGCGTCGTTCACGTTTTCGCCCATGACCCAGGTGAGCAAGAGCAGGGCGATGGCGACGTAGAACAGCACGGCCGCCGCACGAGCGAAGTACCTGAAATTCATGCGATGCACGGCCACCATCACCCCCCATCCGAGGGCAATCATGAAGGCCTGTTTGCCGAGGAATTTCAGCGAGCCGGCATTGTCTTTGAAGGCGAGCGAAGAGATCGCGCTGTACACGGCGAGCAGGGACAGCAGACTGAGGAACAGGGTGACCATCCAAATGACCCGGTCCCCCTCGAGCCGCCGTCCGAAGCGCTCAAACGGTGCCCACAACGTGCCCGACGTGGGCACCTCAATGCCCTGCACCTTCATCAGAGGGCGCGGACGGCTGCTTTGAAGGCGGTGCCGCGTTCCTCGTAGCTGCCGAAGAGGTCGAAGCTGGCGCAGGCGGGCGACAGCAACACGGTGCTCCCCGGTGTGCCCCAGGCATAGGCTTGGGCGACGGCATCGGCGGCCGACCGTACCTCGCTGACGTGGCCCACGAGCGGACCGAAGGTGCTGATCAGCTTCGCGTTGTCCGCTCCGAGGCAGATCAGGTGGCTGACCTTTTCTTCGACCAGGTGCAGCAGCGGGGTGTAATCGTTCCCTTTGTCGACGCCTCCGGCGATCCAAACGATGGGCCCGGGCACGCTTTCCAGGGCATACCATGCGCTGTTGACGTTCGTCGCCTTCGAGTCGTTGATGAACCGGATGCGGTTCACTTCTTGGACGAATTCCATGCGGTGCTCGATGGCGTCGAAGCGCTGCAAACTCTCGCGGATGCCTTCCTTGCGGAGTTCGAGGACGCGGGCGGCCACACTCGCGGCCATGGAATTGTACACGTTGTGTTTGCCTTGCAGGGCGAGTTCTTGGATGGTCATGGCAAAAGGACGATCAGGGATTTCCAGAATGAATTCAAGGTGTGAGGGGGCCAAACCGCCGACGCCCCAGGGCTCCAGCCCGCGCGCCGCGAGTCCAGCTCGGACGTCGTCGACGGTCCGCTCGGAACTGAGCGCGACGACCCGCGCGCGGGTGCCGCGTTCGGCGGCGGTGCCGTCCGCGACGACCCCGCCGGCCCACCGTTCGAGGCTCAGGGCGTCGTCGGCGTTCAGGACGAGGACGTCGTCGGGGGTTTGGTAGGCCGTGATGCGCCACTTCGAGTCGGCGTAGCGGCCCAAATCATATCCGTACCGGTCCAAATGGTCCGGCGTGATGTTCAACAATATCGCCACCTCCGGACGGAACGAATCGAGTCCGTCGAGCTGGAAGCTGCTGACCTCCACGCTGCTGTACGGGGCGGGCGGCCGGCCTTCCGCGCGCCGCGCGGCCAGGTCGCGGGCCCAGCTGCGCCCGATGTTCCCCACGCAGGCCGTCTCCAGCCCGGCCCCGCGCAGCAGGGCCGCGACCAAG
>CAMCYM010000132.1 GCA_945883885.1 Chryseobacterium gleum | reverse complement strand
GTGGGACCGCCTCGACCCGCATGCTCTGGGGCAGTGCATCGCGTTGCATGAGCACCGCATTTTCGTGCAGGGGGTGCTCCTCGGGGTGTACAGCTTCGATCAGTGGGGCGTCGAGCTGGGCAAGGGCCTGGCCGACCGGATTTACGGGGTGCTGGCTGCAGAGGGAGTGGCCGCCGGGGCCCACGACGCTTCGACCACGGCCTTGATCCGTGCGTTTTTGGCCCATCAGGGCTGAAGGTCTGTGTGGATGTCCTATCTTGCGATAGGCCAAATCATTTGCCTATCCGACGCATGAAACATCTGCTGCGCGCATTTCTTGCCCTGATCGCCTGCGCAGGCGCTTCCGGGCTGATGGCCCAAACGGCCACGCTGGACGTGGTCCTTGTGGGTGAAACCGCAAACGGGAAGACCTACCGATTGTACGCCCACCTGCCGAACACCACAGACGAGCTCGTATCGGTCTTCGGGTACATCAACCCGACCCTGTCGGCCCCGATGGTGATCAACTCGACGGCGCCCTTCTACCAGGATCCGTTCGGAGGAAACTTCGCCAGCAACATCAACCCGGCGTTTTTTGTCTTTTTCCCGAACGTGCAGTACGACAGCTGGTTCACCCTCGGGCCAGCCAGCTCGCAGGATGCGGGGACGGTGAGCAGCGTCGGCATGGACGGCTACCTGTCGACGTTCGCGGGAGGGAACGGCTTCAACATCACCACGGAACTTGGGGGGGCACTGTACATCATTCCGGGTTCCGTCCCTTCCGCGGTGGCCGGACCGGACAACCGGGTGCTGGTGGCGCAGCTGACCTCGACCGGCGTGATGAACGTTACGCTCAACTTCCAATGGGAGAATGCGGCGGGAGCTACGCTGCAAGCGGTGGGGCTTTCGGCAACGTTCCCGGTCATTCCAGCAGGTTGCACCGTTTCTACGGCGTGCAATTTTGATCCGGTGGCCCAAATCAACAACGGCACCTGTACGTATCCTGGAACCGCCTGCAACGACGGCAACCCGAACACGGTCGGGGATGTGCTTTCATCCACCTGTACCTGTGCAGGGACGCTGCAAATCCCGGGTTGCACGGATGCTACGGCATGCAACTACAACGCCGCTGCGAACGTCAGCAACGGCAGTTGTACGTATGCCCAGAGCGGTTACGACTGCGCGGGAAACTGCCTGAACGACTTGAATGGAAATGGATTGTGTGACAACGAAGAAGTCTTCGGTTGCACAGCGGAGGATGCGGACAACTACAATCCTGCGGCCACGACGGAAAACGGCACGTGCACGTGGGCCGGTGGTCTGGTCACTGGGCTGACCTACGAGGTGGTTTCGGAAAACGGAATCCCGGGCAAAACGACCTACCGGATTTATGCAGAAGTGTCCCAAGCCTCTGCGGAGATTGTCGCTGTGTACGGATATGACACGACGCCTTGGCTGTTGTCTTCGACGACAGGCTTTTACCAAGATGCCTTCGGGTCGGGTACGGCCGGTGGCGTGAATGCGGCCTTCTTTCCGTTCGTGCCCGCCCTCCAGTACGATTCTTGGGTGACCTTAGGGGCTGCGCCAGGTGCACCGAACGCTGCCTCTTCCGTGGGTATGAGTGCCTTTTTGCCCGCATTTGAGACAGGTGCGGCTTTGAATGTGAATACGTTTGTAGGCGGTTCCATCTTTGTGCTTCCCGGCACGACCACCCAAGGCACCCCGGTAGGAGGCAAGGTGCTCGTGGCGCAAGTCACGACGAATGGCACCGTAACGGCACGGTTCAACTTCCAGCTCCAAACTTCCGACGGGACCACGTGGAATGCGGATGGCGTGGAGTTGGTCTTCCCGGTAGCTGAAACCCCGCAAGGATGCACGGATCCCGATGCCCTCAACTACGACCCGGACGCGCTGCTGGACGATGGGTCGTGCGCCTATCCCGGACCGAGCTACTCCGGTCTCTCGTACGAGTTGGTGTCTGAAAATCTTCCAGTCGCTGGCCAGCGGACGTTCCGGGTCTACGCGAACTTCACGAATCCGAACGACCAGCTCACAGCGGTTTTTGCGCAGTCGGGCAATCCGTTGAGCATCGCATCTACCCAGCCGTTCTACCAAAACACCTTCGGGGAAGCTTTCTATCACCAAATCAACCAGGCCTTCCTTTCCTTCGACCCCTCCTTGGCGCAAGACAGCTGGCTGACCATCGGCAGCGCCCCTTCGGTGAATACGGTCGGAACGACCGCAGCAGAGACCGCGTTCGAGTCCGGTGGTGCGTTTGCCATCAACAACGCCCTGGGCGGGAGCTGGTTCGTGCTCCCGGATCTTGAGCCGCTCGCCTTCCCAGATGCACAGGGCCGGGTGCTTTTGGCACAGCTCACGACCGCGGGTCAAGTGACCTTCCAAGCGAACTTCCAGTACCGGACGCAACTCGGCGAAAATCCGCAGGAACTCAACGAAGTGCTCGTATTCCCGAACCTCTTGTTCGGGTGCACCGACCCTACGGCGTGCAACTACGACAGCTTCGCGCAAGCCAGTGATGGTTCGTGCACCTATGCGCAGCAGTACTACACCTGCGCCGGAGCCTGTCTGAACGATACCGACGGCGACGGGGTCTGCAACGAGTTGGAAGTCCCAGGTTGCACGGACGACAGCGCCGCGAACTTCAACCCGCAGGCCACAGATGACAACGGAACGTGCCAGTACCCGGGCTGTACGAACCCCCAGGCGTGCAACTTCAATGCAACGGCGAACGTGGACAACGGTTCCTGCACCTATGCCGCGCAGTACTACACCTGCGCCGGCGCCTGTCTGAACGACACCGATGGCGACGGCGTGTGCAACGAGTTGGAAATCCCGGGCTGCACGGACGATAGCGCCGCGAACTTCAACCCGCAAGCCACGGACGACAACGGAACCTGCGAATACCCGGGCTGTACGAACCCTGCTGCGGACAACTTCGATGCTGCGGCGAACGTCGACGACGGATCCTGCATCCTCGGAGGTTGCACCTATGCGAACGCGCAGAACTTCGCGTCCGCCGCGACCTACGACGACGGTTCATGTGTCTTCGTCGGTTGCACGAACCCGAACGCGGCGAACTACAACCCGCTGGCGACCGTTTCGAACAACACCTGCATCTTCCCAGTCTTCGGTTGCACCTACCCCGATGCCCCGAACTACAACCCTGCTGCGACCGTGGACAACGGTACCTGTGAGCTTTCTGCAGCGAACGACTGTCCGTTCGACACGGACGGCAACGGCACGGTAGGGTCGGGTGACCTGCTCAACTTCCTTGCCGCGTACGGCGCGCCGTGTAACTGACGGGCGGCCAGCGTATTCGAGGCGATCAAGGGCTGTCCATTTCGGACGGCCCTTGTGCGTTCAGGGTGGTTCGTGTGAAACGTACACTTTCATGTACCTTGGCGGCACAACCTACCGACATGGAGACAGGAATGCGCCCCCGGCTTTCGTTTTGGCAAATCTGGAACATGAGCTTCGGCTTCCTCGGCATCCAGTTTGGATTCGCGCTGCAGGGGGGCAACATGAGCCGCATTTTCCAAACCCTGGGCGCGGAAAAAGATGAGCTGCCGCTGTTGTGGATCGCCGCGCCGCTGACGGGATTGCTCGTGCAGCCCATCATCGGGTACTGGAGTGACCGGACCTGGAGCCCGCGGTGGGGGCGGCGGAGGCCTTACTTTTTGCTCGGCGCGGTGCTGTCTTCGTGCGCACTTTTTTTCGCGCCGTACAGCTCGGCGCTGTGGATGGCGGCCGGATTCCTGTGGGTGCTGGATGCGTCCATCAACATCAGCATGGAGCCGTTCCGGGCGCTCGTGGCGGACAAGTTGGGGGAGGAGCAGCGCTCGTTCGGCTTTGTGATCCAAACCCTCATCATCGGTGTGGGCACATGGGTAGCTTCCAACCTGCCCTGGCTCGTCACCCAGCTCGGCGTTTCAAATACGGCCGGGGCGGGGGAAGTGCCGGCCAGTGTACACGTTTCCTTCGCCATCGGAGCAGTCGTGTTCCTGGGGTCCATCCTCGTTACGGTGTTCACGACCGATGAGACGCCGCCGACCCCTGAGGAGCAACAGGCACTTTCCGGGGGGGCGTTCGGCGGCGGCAAAGGGGTGCGGGCCATTTTCACCGCCATCGGCGAAATGCCGGCGACGATGCGGCAACTGGCGTGGGTTCAGTTTTTCAGCTGGTTCGCGTTTTTCACGATGTGGAGTTTTGCGACGCCGGCCTTGACCGAGCACGTGTTCGCCGCGCCGATGCCGGAAGAAGGCGCCCTCGATCATGCCGTGAAGTTTGCCGCGTACAACGACGCATCGAATGCGGTGTCCAGCGCCATGGGCGTGTACGGGCTGAGCTCGATGGCCTTTGCTTTGGTCCTTGCGTTGTGGACCGCTCGCAGGAAGATCCACCGGCAGGCCGTTCACGGATTCTGTTTGGTCGCGGGAGGTGCAGGATTTCTCGGCATGTACCTGCTGGGCCCCGATACGGCGCACCTGCTGTCCGGGTGCTTCGCGCTGATCGGACTGGCGTGGGGCAGCATCCTCTCCATGCCCTATGCCCTCGTCGCTTCGGCCCTGCCGGGAGACCGCATGGGCATGTACATGGGCATCTTCAACATGTTCATTGTGATTCCCCAAATCGTCGCGGCCCTCGGCGCCATCACGTGGCTGTACCCCCTGCTGGGCGATGGCGTGATTTTCACGATGGTCCTGGCCGGCATTTCCCTGCTACTGGGCGCTGCAGCGACCTTGGCGGTGCGCACGCCCGAGGCGCAAAAAATGTAAGGGACTTGGTGTATTCTGTACACCATTCATTAACTTTACATCATCCTGAAGTGATTTTTCGCGGAGGCGTAAGGCACTTTGGGCGAATCCGAACCGAATCAACCCTCACCGAATGCGTCATTTCTTTCTCACCCTCTGGGTGTGTAGCCTCGCTCTGGCGGGCTCGGCCCAAACGATGATCAACGTCACCTGGCAGGTCGATATGAGCGAAGTCGGAGCGAATCCGGCTGGTGTATTCGTCGCAGGTTCCTTC
>CAMCYM010000131.1 GCA_945883885.1 Chryseobacterium gleum | reverse complement strand
GCAAAACGGCGGCTGATGCGGGAACTGGCGAGCGCCTGAGCACCCGGAAAAAAGAAGGGCCGCCCCGTCGGGCAGCCCTCCTACCGTTTTCACACGGGTTTCAACTACCTGCCGATCAGTTGCATGAGCTCTGGTACACCGCCAGGAACTGCAAGAGGTCCGAGATGGTGATGTAGCCGTTGTTGTCGAAATCCCCTTCGAGGAATTCGCACGACCCGTCGTCGATGGTCGCGGATGCGTCGAAGTTGCAAGCCCCTGCGTACGTGCAACCTACACAGGACGTGAAGTCGCACGTGCCGTTGTCGAAGAGGGCGTCTGCATCGTAGTTGCAGGCCGTGGGGTACGTGCAGCCGAGGTCGTCGACCGTGACGACTTGGGTGGCTTCGCACGCCGCATTTTCCGCGCCCGGCGTCGGCTCCGCGTAGCAGCCTTCGCCTTCCGCGTTGAAGCTTTGGCCGTAATGGGCCAAACTGGGTTCCAACACCACCGTCACGCTCGCTCCCGAAGGATCGGCCAGCACCACGAGGTCACCGCTGCTCGAGAGGCCGCTCGTGAAGCTGCTTGCTGCGTCTTCGTACCCGATCCAGTATGCTCCCGCCTCCAAGACCACATCCCCGAAGGTCAGGTCGTTGAGCGCCGGGCTGTCATCGAGCTTGAAGCCCGCGAGCGAGCAATCCACCGTGCCCGAGTTGAATAGCTCGATGTAGTCCTTCGGCACGCCGCTGGTGTGCGCTTCGCTGACGTACACGACGCCCAGTGCGCAGGTCGGGGTAACCGGCGGGATGACGCTGCTGGTCAGCGCATACGCAGTGACCGTGCCGGAGATCTCGTTCGAGGTCACCAGATACGGCTGGCCGTCCGGCGAATCGGTGGCGTGGACGAAGACCAGGCCCTCCGGGCCCAAATCCCCTGCTGCCGCGGCATTCGTCTGCAGCGCGCTGCTGGCCACCGAGAAGTCCCGGTTCGACAAATACCGCTGGTACACCGGCATCAGCGGATCGGTGATGTCATACACCATCACGCCGGACATCCGCTCGAGGCCCACGAAGGCGTACATGCGGCCGTTGATCTCCCCGATTTCCACCCCTTCTGGCTCCGGTCCCTTGTCGTCCGAGCGGTTGTCGAACGAGGCGTTGCCGCTGTTCGTCGAGTTGAAGTCCGCCGGGAAGAGGGTCGAGGTGATCTGCTCAAAATCGTCGCCGCTGTCATACACTTGGGTGCCGTCCGTGGTGTAGATGGAGAATGAACGTGCGCCGATGCTGTACAGCTCATCGTAGTCCCCGTCGCCGTCCGTGTCGCCCTTCGAACGGGTTACGAGCAGGCGGCCGAGGTTTGCATTGAGCTTCAACGTGGCGGCATTCGGGAACGCCGTCGGGTCGAGCTGCAACTGCGCCACACGACGGTCCTCGCTGTAGCCGCTGTACGCCCGGGTATCTCCCTCGTTCGCCATGACGAGGTAGGTCGTTCCGTTCGATTCGTAGCTGTGGATGGCGTCCGGCAGGTACAAGCCCTTCACCGGCCAGTTCTGGATGTTGATGGCGCCGTCGACATTCGAAGCGTCGAGTCCATTGCCCGCAAGCATGTGGTCTTTGAAGCCGAGGCCCCAAACGTCCACCACGCTGGCCGTGGCCACATCCACCACGATGACGCAGTTGTTTTCCTGGCAGCTGACGTACACTTTGCTGTCGTCTGCGTTGAAGGCGCTGTACTCGGGTTCGAGGTCCTGCTGAATGGTCGCATTCGGGCCGAAGATCCTCACACTCGCGTCGAGCATGTCGGCCGTGATGCCTGCAAAGCTCACCTGCGTCGCCACTGGCACGACCGGGTTCGTCACGTCGACGAGGGTCACACTGCCGACCGGGTCGACGGTGTAGGACTCGTTCGGTTGGCCTTCGTTGCTAACCACGAGGGTGGTTCCATCGTGCGAAACCGTCACTGCATCCGGCAAGAAGCCTGCAGGAGCAGCCGAAACAAAGTTCCCGTTCACATCGAAAATCACCACCTGTCCTGCAACGTCAACCCCGTTGCCTTCGATGGCCACTGCAACGTAGTCGCCGAACACGACGAGGCTGTTTACGCTGGCACCGTAGGCCGTGGCATCGATGGTGAACAGGAGCGGCAAGCTCTCTGGGGCTGACATGTCGAGGCAATCCACGGTGCGCGCGCTGGCGTTCACGTAGAAGAGCCGCTGCGTCCCCGCATGGTAGTCGACGATTTCGGCGGCGCCGGCATCGAATTGGCCCGTCGCATGTGAACCCATCACCTCGAAGGCGAGGTCAGAAACCCAGCATGAACCATCGTCGTCGGTGGCCTGCGGATTGTAGTTCTCCGCCGAGGCATCGGTGCATCCTGCGATGCCCTCGTTCTCGTCGCAGATTCCGTCCGCGTCTGCATCGTTGATGCACGTTCCGTCGCAGTTCAACACCCCGTCCGAGTACACGCACGAGTTGTCCGACGTGGTGGCCGTGGCGTCGTAGTTGCAGGCCGTGGCGTCCATACAACCGGCGTTTCCACAGGCGGCATTTGCTGCGCCCGGCGTGGGCACGGTGTAGCAACCGACCCCGGCTGCGTTGAAGCTTTGGGACTGCGTGCCGATGCTCGGTCCGAGCGTCACCACGAGGGAGTTGCCCTGGCCGTCCCCGAGGACGACGAGGTCGCCGCCGCTAGAAAGGCCGCTGGTGAAGCTGCCCGGGGCATCTTCGTACCCGATCCAGTATCCGCCCGCTGCGAGCAGCACTTCGCCGAAGGTCAAATCCTGCAACACTGTTGCGTCGTCGAGCTGGAAGCCTGTCAACCAACAATCCGAGCTGCCGGAGTTGTACAGTTCGATATAGTCCTTCGGCTCGCCGCTCGTATGGGCCTCGCTGACGTAGACCACGCCGAGCACGCAGGGCTGAGGTTCGTCCGCATCGCAAATGCCATTGCCATCGGCATCGGGACATGCAGCGTACTCCACCACAAGCACCGGAGCGAGCGAAGACGTGCCGTCGAAGGCCTCGGCCGTCCGCTCACCGGAACCGGTGAACTTGAATGCCATGGCGTTGCCCGATGCCCATCCGTCTTTGCCGACCACGTGTTGCACGAGTGCGCTCAAATCCGGCGTGCGTTGGTCTGCACCGTTTTCCCAAATCACATCCCACACGGGCACGTTGTTCCAGTTCGCGGTCACCGGTGCATACGACCGAGAGGACACGTTGAAGGCCGCGTCCGTGTAAATGCCAGCGTTCACGGCATCTTCCACATGCACCACGAGGTTCGTGGCACCGGCATCCAGCTCATCGCAACCGAATTGGATGTAAGCATTTGTGATTGTGGATCCCGCCGGCACGGCAAGTCCTTCGAAGCGCACGCCTACTTTTTGGCCCAGATTCGTGCCTTCATCCACCAGTTCCAAATCCGAACTGGTGATGTCCATGAACCCCGTCGACCATTCTTCGACGTCATTGTACGAGCCCGTCAACTGCACCGAAACCACGGTTGTACAGCCCACGCCCGGAACCGGGAAGACGCACGAACCATCGTTCAACGTCGCCGCGGCATTGAAGTTGCACGCGGTTGCATCGTTGCATCCCGCCGTTTCGAACGCATCGCACACGCCATCGGCGTCTGCATCCGCCAGGCACACTCCGGCGCAATCGTAACCCGTTGCAGCGAACACGCAGTCCCCAGCAGCTTCGTAATTGCATGCGGTCGCGTCAAGGCAGAGCCCTTCTTGGGCGTCGCAAACCCCGTCGCCGTCTGCATCCGCGAGGCACACACCGTTGCAATCCAGCAAGGCTTCCGGGAAAAGGCAAGAGCCATCGTTCGTATTCGCACCGGCATCGTAGTTGCATGCGGTCACGTCCGTACAGCCGAACTCCGCGAACCCGAGGACTTCGTTGCGGCCCAACACGATGGTGGTGGATTTGTTCCATACGTACTCTGTTCCGGTCACGTCCGCTTGGACGCCCGTGCTGCCCGGCTCTTGGATGCTCATGAAGGCAAACTGTCCATCCGGCGTCAACGTCATCCCTGTCGGCTCAGAACCGGTCGGTGTGCGCATGAACACCGCCATATGCGGGTCATCCGCCGTGTGGTCCGCCGCGAGGAACCACACGTGGTCGAGGCCGCCATCCTGCAACATGTACACGTTGCCCGCGGCGTCGATCGTCAAGTTGTCATCGCCATTTGTGTGGGACGCGGTTCCGCACACCCCATCGGCCCACTGTACGGGGTAGGTCGTGTTATTCCGCAGGAAGATTTCGAATCCACTGATGCTCGAGCCGTTGTCGAAGAACCGGTAGGTGCCCCCTGGAGCAGAAGATGACTTCGAGGTGAAGTACAGGTAGCCCGTCAGCGGGTCGTACTCGATGTCCTCTGTGCTGTTGAAGTCCGTCGCGCCGAGCAGCTTTGCGTTCGGAATGACGTTGTTCCGGTCTGCTTGAGTCGCATTCGGGACCTGCACCCACGTGCCCGTGGTCGGAATGCTGAGTACGCTGACATTCAAGTCTGCTACGCTCGGCAAAGCGAGCGCGTACAACGTCCCGTTCTGCAGGTTGCCCGGCGTGTCGAGCACATACTTGAAGACGATGCCGTCGGCTTGGTCCGCGGCTTGGTAGAGCACGCTGTCGCCTTTGAAGCATGCGTTTTCGTGGCTCATCCTGCCTGCGGCCCAAATCTTATCCGGAGCCCCGTCGCCGTCATAATCCACCACCGTCCGAGTTGCAGGATCCACCTCCATCAACCACCCCATGTCGGCATAGCCATCGCCGTTGCCGTCTGTCGTAGCATACACTTCCTCGGCCGTAACCACTGTGCCCCACGGCGTGATACCCCCAGAACACAGGCGAACCGTGCCATTCAGCGAGGGATGGCTGAAGTCCACCCGATCGATGCTTCCCAGGTTCCAGAGTTGCGTGGCCTCGTCAAAGGTGACCTCCGCAACAGACATTCCACCTGGCGTCGTCTCGTGGTTGATGGCCAAATACCCGTGGCGGCTGCTGCCCTCGATGGGGACGTACGCGGTGAAGTCGTTGTTCGTTCCGACCGTTCCGCCACTCGTGTAAGCATC
>CAMCYM010000130.1 GCA_945883885.1 Chryseobacterium gleum | reverse complement strand
GCGGGTCATTGATTTGGCCCGGAAGTGGACGTTGGACATGCGCAAATGCGCCTTCGAGACCCGCTGCGATTTCTTCACCATGGACCAAATCGTGCGCGCGGCCACCAGCGTCCACCTCAACCTCGTCGAAGGCAGCCACAGCATCTATCCTGGCATCGCGGCCCAATCCTTCTCGACCGCCCGCGCCTCCCTCGCCGAAGCCCTGGCCGGCCTCGACCTCCTGCACGCGGAGGGCCGAGTTTCCTCGGACCAAATGTCCGAGCTCCGCGCCGCCGGCGACGAAATCTCCCGCATGACGTGGGCGCTCATCCGCTACAAACTCAAAATGAAGGGATGAGTGTGGAGGGGGCGCTGCGCGCCCGAGGATTGAGTGAATAGGGATGAGTGTGAAGTGTGGGGGGCGGTGTCCTTCGATGGCAATACCATTCCGGAACACTGAAAGCGGCGAAGCCGCGCCTCATCCCTCACACTCACACTGTTTTCAGCGGCGAAGCCGCGCCCTCTCGACGCGAAGCGTCGCCTCATCCCTCAAACTGTTTCCCGCGGCGAAGCCGCGCCCTCTCGCCGCGCAGCGGCGCCTCATCCCTGTTCACTCTCGCCGGCAACGCCGGCGCCTGTATCGCCGCACCCCATCGCTACCTTCGCCGCATGGGACAGGTGCTCCAAATCGCAGTGATCGCCGGGGGGTATTCCGGGGAGGCCGAGGTGTCGCGGAAGTCGGCTGCGACCGTGATGGACCACATCGATCCGACGCGGTACCGGGCCACGCTCGTGCACATCGACCGCGACGGGTGGTGGGCCGAGGTGGACGGGAGGCGGTTGGCCGTGGATCGCGCGGATTTCAGCGTGCCGGAGGCGGGACTGCGGTTCGATGGGGTGTTCGTGATGGTGCACGGGTCGCCGGGAGAAGACGGGCGGCTGCAGGCGTATTTCGAGCTCATCGGGATGCCGCACACGACCGGGGATGCGCGCTCGATGGCGCTGACCTTTCACAAGGGGTGGACGAACGACTTGCTGCGGGCGCGCGGGGTACCGGTGGCGCGGGCGGTGGCGCTGGGACCGGAGTCGGTTTGGACGGCGGAAGGGCTCGTGGCGGAGCTGGGGCTGCCGTGCTTCGTGAAGCCCACCGAGTCGGGGTCGAGCATCGGGGTGAGCCGGGTCGATCGCGCGGAAGATTTGGCCAGGGCCGTGGCGGAGGCGATGGCGGCGGAGCGGCCGGGGGTGGTGGTGGAGGCGATGCTGGTCGGCCGGGAGTTCACGGTGGGGGTGATTCCGGGCGCCGACGGACGGCCCTGTGCATTGCCCATCACGGAGATTCGCACCGATCGGCCGTTCTTCGATTTTCAGGCCAAATACCTGGGCGCCAGTGAAGAAATCACTCCCGCGGACCTGCCTCCCGCCCGCGCGGCCGCGCTGCACGCGCTCGCGCTGCGCACCTACGCCCTGACGGAGTGCCGCGGCATGGCGCGCGTGGACCTCATCGATTCCGAGACGGACGGACCGCACGTCATCGAGGTGAACACGGTTCCCGGCTTTTCCCCGGCGAGCATCCTGCCGCAACAGGCCGCCGCCGCGGGCTTGACCACCACCGAACTCCTGACGCGCGTCCTCGCAGCCACGGTCGAACGGGGGTGATTTCGTCGTCTTCGAAGACGGTTTGTCTGGCCCATGTTCCTTGTTCGAATGTGCCCCGTTTGTAGCCCAATGTTCGCGCTACCTGGGCCTTGATTCAGTTCAACTGCTTGAGTACATCGAAACTCTCCTAAGAGCCGCGGGTTTCTGGGAGCAATCGGGTCGGAATGTCACGCCGATTGCCAAGCCGTCTATCTTTACAACTTACAGTTGAATTCATAGAACAGCCCATCGAGTATGGAGCGGGGGTCGGACACAAAATCCGCAAGGTGCGCGAGTTGCGCAGCCTCACCCAAGAGAAGATGGCAAACGAGCTCGGGATGACCACGAGCGGCTACAGCCGCATCGAACGGGGCGAAGTGAAGCTGTCGATTGATCGGCTAGAGCGCATTGCGGAGGTGCTCGGGGTGCAGCCCATCGATTTGACGAATTTCGATGAGACGATTTTCTTCACAAACTATGGCACCGCGCAAGACCACAGCTTCAGCGTGACCACGGACGGGGATGCCATGCGCCACGAGCGCGCGACGTACGAGGCACGTATCGCGGATTTGAAGGAAGAGATTGCGTTCTTGCGGGCGTTGCTGGGGGTGCGCGGCGTGGATCTCGCGGTCGCAGGGAAAGCAAAGCGCGTGAGCGGACGGGTCCCGGCACGCCCCACAGCAACGACGAAAGGGAAGCGGCCGCCGAAGGCTGCTGCGTGAAGTTTGGCCCGCAAAAATCCAGGGAAAACAAGAAGGGTCATCCCGTTGGACGACCCTCCCCTGTTGAATGAAAACAAGTAAACTGTTGCAGGGCACCCGGCCCCACGTTTGCTGAAACGGCAGGCGTTCCAGGAAAGTTTCGTTTTTCTCGAAAAAAATGTGATCCGCAGCGGCGGCGCTCAGCGGATGCGGTCCGGATGGGCATCGAGAAACGCCTTCCAGCCGCCTGCGCCGCTCTGCATCCGCGGAGAGCCCGCAGCGAAGTGGTGGCAGAGGGCCACGGCGACCCCGTCGCTGGCGTCGAGTTCCTTCGGGAAGCGCTCGGCCGGCACGTTGAGGGTGCGGGCGACCATGGCGAGGACCTGCTCCTTGCTGGCCGATCCGGCGCCGGTGATGGCCTGTTTGATGCGGGTGGGGGCGTACTCTGCGACGGGGATGTCGCGGGCGAGGGCAGCGGCGAGGACGACGCCTTGGGCCCTGCCGAGCTTGAGCATCGACTGCACGTTCTTCCCAAAAAAAGGAGCCTCCACCGCCAGGTGGTCGGGCGTATGCGCCTCGATCAGGGCGCTGATGCGGTCGTGGATGCGTTTGAGCTTGACGGCGTGGTCGGGGTAGCGCGAGAGGTGCAACACGCCCATTTCCAGCAGCTCGAGCTCCTTTCCCCGGCTGCGGATGACCCCATACCCCATCACCGTGGTACCGGGATCCACCCCGAGAATCGTGACGGGCTCAACCGCGGGGGCGGGAGGTTTCGGTCGTGCAGCGGCAGCCATCGTGGGTCGAAGGTACATTTGCGCATGCGGGTTTCGACATCGTTTTCGCTGGGGCTTCCGGGCCGGTGGATCGTCTCGGCGGTGGCGCTGGGCTATGTGGCGTGGACGCTGGACGGACACGGGGTGCTGCGCGGGCCGTGGCCGCCGATGGATGCGCGTTGGCTCGCGGTAGCTGCGGCCGGGCTGCCGCTGAACCTCGGGTTAGAGGTGGCCAAATGGGTACGGCTGACCCACTTCCGGCCCGGACCTGCCGTGCGCCACGTCCTCGTCGGAGCCGCGGCCGGGTTCCTCACCCCAAACCGCATCGGCGACGGCTTCGGCCGCGCAGCCGCCGTCCCCGCCGAGGACCGGGAACGCGCGATGCGCGCTTGGACCACCTCTGCCGGATCCCAAGCCCTCGTCACCCTGGCCGCCGGCGCCGGCGCCCTCCTCGCCACCGACCGCCTCGGCTGGGCCCTCCTCGCGACCCTCGCCGCCTTCGTCGGCACGCGCATGTTCCTCAGTTGGTCCCCCCTGGTCACCCCGTGGACCTCCGCCGAGCCCGTCCCCCCGCGCCTCCGCGCCGAAGCCCTCCTCTGGAGCTCCGCCCGCTACGCCGTCTTCACCTCCCAATTCCTCGCCGCCCTCATCGCCTTCGGCCTCCTCCCCCCCACCCCCTCCGCCGCTGCCGCCGCCGTCCCCGACCTCGCCACGGTCTTCCTCTGCAACACGCTCATCCCCACTGCCGCCCTCGGCGAGCTCGGCGTCCGCGAAGCCCTGACCCTCGCCGTCTTCGACCCCTCCGGCCCAACGGCCGCCGGCGCCGCGGCGGCGGCATTTTGCGTTTGGGCCATCAACCTGGCCCTCCCCGCAGCCATCGGCGCCCTGCTCTACCCGCGCCGCGCATGACGGCCGGCGCCCTCCTCGCCACCTGCCTGACCGCCCCGGCGCTCGCGCTCTACGCTGCGGCGTTGTGGCGGTGGAGTGAGGGCGGCTGCGCCGCTGGGGACGAGGCGCGGCTGCGCCGCGAAGGGATCAGGGACGAGGCGCGGCTGCGCCGCGAAGGGTTCAGGGACGAGGCGCGGCTGCGCCGCGAAGGGTTGAGGGACGAGGTTGAGGGCGAGGACGGTGTCAATAAAACCGCCCTATACTCAATCTCAACCCTCAACCCTGCACCCTCAACCTCAACCCTCAACCCTGCACACTCAATCTCAACCCTCAACCCTCAACCTCAATCTCAATCTCAATCTCAATCTCAACCTCAACCCTCCCTCCTCACCATTCTGATTCCGGCGCGCAACGAGGCGGTGCGGTTGCCGGGGTTGCTGGGGGATTTGGCGAGGCAGCAACCGCGCGTGCGGGTGGTGGTGGTGGACGACGGGAGCACCGATGGGACGGCGGAGGTGGCGCGGGCGCATGGGGTGGAGGTCATGGCCACGGAGGGGGAGGGCAAGAAGGCGGCGCTGGTGACGGGGATGCGGGCGTGCACGACGCCGTGGGTGGCGACGCTCGATGCGGATGTGCGCGTGGGTTCGATTTGGTCCGCCCGAGTGCATGCGGCACTCGAGGCACATCCTGAAGCGGCGTGCCTGCTGCTTCCGGTGCGGCTGGGGCCGGCGCGGACGCTGTTTGCGCGGCTGCAGGCGCTCGACTTCGCGGCGGTGCAGGCGTGGTCCGTGGCGGAAGCGCGGCGGGGGACGGCGGCGGTGGCCAGCGGAGCGAACCTCGTGTTCCGGCGGGAGAAGTGGCCGGCGGAGGCGCTGCGGCCGGAGTGGGCCTCAGGGGACGACGTGTTCGCAGTGCAGGCGCTGGTGGCGCGCGGCGAGCGCGTCGTGGCGGTGACGGATGCGGGGGCGGGGGCGGAAGCGGCGGCGGCGGGGACGTGGCGGGAGCTGGTGGCGCAGCGGGCGCGGTGGGCGGGGAAGGCGGCGGGACTGACGGCGCGGGCGCGGCAGGTGGCGGC
>CAMCYM010000129.1 GCA_945883885.1 Chryseobacterium gleum | reverse complement strand
CAGGAATACTGGCATACCGCATTAAAATTCACTACAAATAGACGACATGGGGCTACGCCGTATGTGCCAGTCCGGATCGAGCCGCATGTGGCCGGATTGATGTCATGGTAAACGGCGAACACCGCGGGTCGGGCCATGTTGGGATTGGGTACCGGACCAGCTGGGACGAAAGGACTGAATGTACCGGTAGGTGCGGTGAATCGAATGTATCCATTTGATGAAACCCACACGTTCGAGTAGCTAGCCCCGTAAAACTGAAATGGAAATCCGATGGGAATTGAGGATGAATAGGTGTCGTCAGGCAGTGCCAGTGCGGTTCCTTGCGAAAATGGAAAAGGCAGGACATATGGAATTTCACTGACTGCATAGGAGTTCCCTCCCCCGGCTACGACTGTGGCGACGGAAGGTGCAGTCACAGTGACGCATGAATCGACACACGTGATCTCCACGTCGGGTCCCAGGTTGTACGAACCGAACGTGTTGCAGCCCTGACCTGCTGCTTCGTCGGTTGCATACAGATAGGCAAGCGCGCTCAGGAGTCCGATGCGAATGAATCGGTTGCGGAAAAAAACCATGGTATAGGTTGAACCTTGTGGGCCAAAAGTGGGTTGCATCCATAGAAATATCGCCATGAACACTTGGATTATCTTCGGAACGGTTGCCTCACTGGCACTTGCGGGCGCTGGATGGTGGGGTTGGAGCACCTTCAAGGGCAAGACCGTGCACACGCCCAGCCCGTCCACCGCGTCATTCTATGATCTTCAGGCCACCACGTTGGAAGGCGAGCCGTTCGCGTTCTCGCAACTCCGCGGGAAGCGGGTCCTCCTGGTGAATACCGCCTCGAAATGCGGGTACACGCCGCAGTACGCGGAGCTCGAGGCATTGCACAAAGAGTTCGGCGACAAAGGGTTGGTCATACTCGGTTTCCCGTGCAATGACTTCGGCAAGCAAGAGCCCGGATCGGCGACAGAAATCGGAGAATTCTGCGCTCGGAACTACGGGGTTTCGTTCACCATGATGGAAAAAGTATCCGTCAAAGGCGAGGCACAGCATCCTGTGTATGCTTGGCTTTGCCGGGCGAGTTTAAATGGCGTGTCCGATCACGATGTCAAGTGGAACTTCCACAAGTTTCTCGTGGACGAGCAAGGGCGCCTTGTAGGGGCATACCGCAGTGGGGTGTCCCCGAAAGATGCTGAAATCCGCGCATTTGCCGCCGGAAGCACGAAGTAAAAAAATTCCTCGATTCCCTTGCACAGAGGCGGAAATCCACATTTATATTCGAGGCGGACCTATTGATTCTTGTTTCACGATTCAAGCGTCACGCCATGATCAATCAGCACTGGGACTTCGGTCCGGACGACGAAGAAGAGGACGACTTCGACTTCGATTTCGAAGAAGATGACGTCGAAAGCGACGAAGAGGACAGCGATTGGTAAGCTTCCTCGAACGCATTTGCGAGAACCGGCTTCGGCCGGTTTTCGCGTTTCTAGGCGCCAGCAAATACTTTCGCACCATGCGCACACTTTTCGTTCTCCTTGCCGTCCATGCAGGTGGTGGGGCTGCCCTCTCGGGCCAAATCCCAGCTCCCCAAGCACATTTTTCTGCGTGGGGGCAACGGTTCACGCCCCACCACGAAGCCCTAGCATATTTGCACATGCTCGATGCTGCCTCTCCGCGGATGCAGGGTCAGGTGTATGGAGAAACCTTCGAAGGACGCACGCTCGAGACGTTTGTTCTGACGTCGGAGAAGAACATGGCTCGGCTCGAGCAGATTCGGCAGGCGAATCTTGCTCGATTCCGGGGGGAGCGACCTGCAGCAGACGTATCCGATGTGGCGGTGGTTTGGATGAGTTACGGCGTGCATGGCAACGAAGCAGTATGCATGGAATCGGCGCTCGAAGTGGCACATACCTTGGTTGCTGGCGGCGGGGACATCGATGCATGGCTGGAACGGGTTGTTGTGATTTTGGACCCCAGCTTGAACCCCGACGGGCACGAACGTTACGCTTCCTGGTACACCGGCATCGCGGGGGTGGAGCCGGATGTCTTGGGGTCCACCGTAGAGCACGAGGAGCCTTGGCCGGGCGGACGATTGAACCACTATTTGTTCGATATGAACCGCGATTGGGCCTGGTGCACCCAGCAGGAGAGCAAGGCGCGTCGAAAGGCCTATGCTGCATGGATGCCCCACGTGCATTGTGACTTCCACGAGATGGGGGGAGAATCTCCCTACTACTTCCCTCCTGCAGCGGAGCCCTACCATGCCGCGATCACGGTTTGGCAGCGCGCCTTCCAAGAGGAAATCGGCAAAGCGACTGCCCGGGAGTTCGATGCAAGGAAAGAACGGTACTTCACCCGGGAGACGTTTGACCTCTTCTATCCGAGCTACGGCGATACGTATCCCACCTACCTCGGAGCCATCGGGATGACCTATGAACAAGGAGGAAGTTACGGGGCTGGACTGGCCCTTGAACGCGAGAATGGGGAGGTTCTCACGTTGAACGACCGGATTTCGAACCACGTGGTTGCAAGTTTGGCCGCTATTGAGACGTCGTCCCGACTCGCCGATCGGCTGGTCGCTGAGTTCGCGTCTTTCTGTTCGAATACCGTCCGGGACCCGTGGGGGCCGTATGCGGGGTATTGGGTGCCTGCTGCCTCGAACGCGCCGGAGACCTTGACCCGGTTTGTAGAGTTTCTCGGCGTGCACGGCTTCCAGGCCCTGCAGGTGGGTGGACCCGCACCGAAAAAGCCTTGGACTGCACGTTCCTACCGTTCGTTCGAAACGGGTCTTGTGGTACCCTCCGCGGGCGACCTGTTCATTCCCGCGGCGCAGCCGGGGGGCACGCTGCTGCAGGTCCTATTTGACCCACAACCTGTGCTGAGCGATTCGGTGACCTACGACATCACCGCGTGGTGCCTGCCGTCGGCCTTCAACCTCGATGCATACGCGGTCACGACGCCGGTTGCGGCAGCCGGTTGGGATGCATGGAAGCGCCCCGATGCGGCGAGTCTGACCCCCGGCATCGGCTGGGCGGTTCGAGGGGGCTCTCTCGCGGCATCGGATTTTGTAGCGCAAGCACTCGCCGCGGGGCTGCCCCTCCGGGTGGCGGACAAGCCCTTTGCAGTGGAGGGCGTTCAATTCCCGCGAGGAAGTGTGGTGGTGCTGGCCGCCGATGCGCCGGATCGGGCGTTGTTGCCCGAAGTGCAGGCACTTGTTCGGCAACTCGGGCTGGTCGAAGTGAAGACGCTGAGCTCGGGCTTGTCCGGTGCTGGGGTGGATATGGGGTCGGATGCACTGCGCTGGATTCAAGCGCCGCGCGTGGCGATGGCTTGGGGCAACGAGGTTTCGGCGCTGAGCGCCGGCTCGGTTTGGTGGCACATGGAGCAGGAGTTGAAGTACCCGGTGCACCGCATTCGGCCGAGCTGGGTCTGCAACGGAGGAATCGATGCCTTCGACGTCCTGGTGCTTCCTTCGGGCGGATACCGTTCATTGCGTGGGGAGTGCGGCGAGCGCTTGCTTGACTGGGTGGAAGCGGGAGGCCGGCTGGTGGCGTTGGGAAATGCGCTGGAGGTCTTGGACGGCATCGAGGGGTTCGGACTCCGAGAAACCGCAAGCGACGCAGAGGCTACAGCCCGAGAAGAGCGGCAGGAGGAGGAACTGGAGCGCGACCGCATAGCGCCGCATGCGGATGCCGATCGACGTGCGGTCCGCAGCGGTGTGGAAGGGGCACTCTTTCAAACGGAGGTCGATACCACGCACCCCTTGGGGTATGGATACCGCTCGCAGTATGTCAGCTTGAAGACGTCTTCCCAGCGGTTTGCGCTGATGGAGACCGGCGGGAATGTGTTCCGGCTGGCAGAGACGGCAGCACCCCTCGCCGGTTTTGCCGGCGCTTCGGCGGTGCAGGATTTGGGTGGGACCCTGGTTTTCGGTGCCGAATCGCTCGGTGACGGGGCAGCGGTGTATCTCGTGGATGACCCGCTGTTTCGTGGATTCTGGCAAGGTGCGAAACCGGTGTTTGCGAACGCGCTGTTTTTCGTGCGCTGAGGGTTCAAGGACCAAACAACTTCGCATAGCCCGCGCGCATCTGCTCGACTTGTGAAGCCAGTTGCATCCGCAATTCCACGGGTTCGAGCAGTTGGGCACTCGGCCCAAAACTCCACAGACGACGGGCCCACGCGTCGCCGGGGACCAGGGCGTATGTCAGAATTTGGCCCCCAGCGGCCGCCTCAGGCTTGCACAGCAAATCGCCTGGGAACGGCGCGTGGTCGCATGCGGACAAGGCATCCATCGTAAACCAAATGCGCATTTCCACCCGCTCCCCGACGTCTCCCGAGACAGGCACATCGGTGGACGCGCCTCGCAGGGGAAAGGACCATGCGAAGGGCGCTGGGGCCGATGCAGGGACCACGTCCCTGGCTTGGACGTCCGTCACCTCAGAAAGCGCAAATACTTCCGTAGAAAAACCGCCTGCGACCTCGATGGTCCCCGCACCGACCAGAGCGGATCCTTCATCGGCCAGGGCTTCAAGCCGCATACAGCGCGTTTCGCCTCCCCACGTTGCGTTCATCCACGTTCCCGTTGCAAGACCGAGGAGCAAGGCCTCCATAACATCACTCGGCGGCCCCGCCTCTCCCCCATCCAACCACCGTCCACCGTCGGACTCTGGCTTAGTTCCCCGCGCCCGCGAAGGAGCGACCATGCCGAATGCGAATCGAATCCGACCGTTTGCAAAGCGGAGCCACTCATATCCTGGCGTTTCGTAAAACCGAGCCAAAATCGCCAGCGCGCCTTCCAGCCGGGCCATTTCACTGCTGGTCAGCTTGCCCTTTCGGATGGTCATGCCCGACGATGCATAGCTGTACCAGGCCCGTTTGTGCAGGCTGTGCTTCACAATCTTCACACCGTACAAGCGTTGCATGTCCACGAGGTCTTTCTCCAACGTGCGCATGGCGATGGGCTTCGTGCCCGGTATGGCTTCCTGCAACCTGCGGTTGACCAAATCGAGCAAATCCTCCTTGAACATCAACGTATTACCGCCGGGATCGCCGGTGGCTTGACGTCCCCGTGT
>CAMCYM010000128.1 GCA_945883885.1 Chryseobacterium gleum | reverse complement strand
CAGGAGCACGGCATTCGGAAACCACGTTCGGCGGCACGGATAGCAGTGTCCACAGGCTTGTCAGGAAGATGTACAGCATGCGTGTGCAAGCTACCGCGGCAAGGAGGCGGCTATTTGAGGCGGCGCCCTGAGTTGCTCACATATATATGTGCATGCGTGCGGCGCGTAGGCCTGAAAAGAAAGATCCCGCTCCGGCGTTCCGAAGCGGGACCAACTTAACCAAATTATCACTTGATGCTTAGCTCGCGCTAAACTCACTAAAACTGACGTAAACTTACAAAGCGGCTCGAACGCCGAGCGGTCAACGGATTGATTTTATGCACGTCCGATTGTTAAAGAACTCGAAATGGGGAGTATGGGTGGGATTTGGAAGGAATCCGCTATCTTTGCGCTCCCGCTCAGCGGCGTATACAGCAGCCCATGAAAGAAGGAATCCACCCCTCGAACTACCGCCTCGTCGTGTTCAAAGACATGTCGAATGAGTACGCGTTCTTGAGCCGTTCTGCAGCGGCGACGAAAGAAACGATCACCTGGGAAGACGGCAACGAATACCCGCTGGTGAAGATGGAGGTGAGCCACAAGTCGCATCCGTTCTACACGGGAAAGGCGCAGTTCGTGGATACGGCGGGCCGGATCGACAAATTCCGTCAGAAGTACCAGAAGTTCACGAAGTAATTCGAAGCTTCTTCCAGCATCTTGATAGCCCGGGTTTCCCGGGCTTTTTTTATGCCTGTACTGGGGCGGTGAGCGGCAGGGTTTCCACAATGTCCAGTCCGAACCCGAACACGCCGGAGGGCCGGGGATTGTCGGTGAGCAAGGACAACCGCACGATGCCGAGGTCGCGCAGGATTTGGGCGCCGATGCCATAATCCTTGCCGTCGGGTGCGACGGGACGCGCATGGCCCTGCGCCACCGCCGCGTGCAGATGCAAATCTGTCAGCCACCCTTGTGGTCCGGGTTCGTGCCGCACCAGCACCACGGCGCCGCGGCCGATGCGCTGGATGCTGGCAAGGGCCGCATGCAACTCAGCGCCTTTGCCGAATGCGGTGGTTTGCAACAGGTCGCCGGCCCCGCCTACGCTTTGGACGCGCACAGGAACGGCATCGCCTTCCGTCCAAGCCCCGACCACCAAGGCCAAATGCTCCGTGTCAGAGCCCTGATGGCGGTATCCGATGGCCCGGAAGGTGCCCCAAGCCGTGTCGAGGGGCATGTCCAACGTGCGCTCGATGAGCCGTTCATGGGCAAGCCGGTAGGCAATGAGGTCGGCAATGGACACGAGTTTCAAGCCGAAGCGGTCAGCGATTTCCCGGCATTCGGGCAAGCGGGCCATCGTGCCGTCTTCGTTCAGGATTTCGACGATGACGCCGGCAGCAGGCAGTCCGGCCATGCGGGCAAAGTCGATTGCAGCTTCGGTGTGTCCGGGCCGACGGAGCACTCCTTCGCGGCGCGCACGTAGCGGGAAGATGTGGCCGGGCCGACCCAATTCTTCCGGACGCGTGGCTGGATCAACCAGTGCTTGCACCGTCTGCGCGCGGTCGGAGGCGGAAATGCCCGTGGTGCAGCCGCGCCCGAGCAAGTCCACAGACACCGTAAACGGCGTTTCGTACGCGGCGTTGTTCGTGCGGACCATCAGCTCCAGGCCCAGCTCGTCGCAGCGGTCTTCCGTCAACGGTGCACAAATCAACCCGCGGCCGTGGGTGGCCATGAAGTTGATGTGCTCCGGGGTCACATGGGCCGCCGCCATGAGGAAGTCGCCTTCGTTTTCGCGGTCTTCGTCGTCCACCACCACGATAACTTCACCGCGGCGAATGGCCTCGATGGCCTCGGGAATCGTATCCAGCATGCCCATGGGACAAAGGTAGTGGAGTGTCTGCGCTTGGCGGGCTAAATTTGGCCCATGATCCTCCCCATCGTCGCCTACGGAGACCCGGTACTGAAAGCGGAAGCCGTGGACATTGAACAGGGCCATCCCGGGCTTGCGGACCTCATCCGTGATATGTGGGAAACCATGTACGAAGCGGAGGGTGTGGGCCTGGCCGCACCCCAGGTGGGCGAGTCCATTCGGTTGTTCGTCGCCGACGCCACGCCTTTCGCGGAAGGGGAGAAGGGCGACCCCGCGTGTGCCACCTTTCGGCGCGTGATGATCAATCCGGTCATCTTCGAAACCGGGGGAGAGGACGTGGGGATGGAAGAAGGCTGCCTGTCCATTCCCGGAATCCGCGAAAAGGTGGTACGCCCTTCCGAGATCAAGGTCGAGTACTTCAACGAGCAGTGGGAGCTGATGGAAGAGCACCTGTCGGGGCTCGCAGCCCGCGTGGTGCTGCACGAATACGACCACCTGGAAGGGACATTGATCACCGACCGGGTATCCCCGGCGCGTCGCCGGTTGCTCACTGGGAAACTGCGTGACATCGGGTCGGGACGGGTGCCTGCGGACTACAAGATGCGGTTTCCCCACGGACGGCGGCGATGAGGGCGTTGTGGGCGGTAGGGGCCTTGCTCGCTTGTGGATGCGGCGGCCCAACTTCGGACAACCCAGACTGTGAGGCGCGAGCCGTGGCCATCCGGAAGGCGGAGCAGTCCCTTGTAGCAAGCGGTCCGGTGCCGGATCCGGTCGCCCGGCAGGAGTTGACGCGCGCCTATGCAGAGTTCGCGAACGCATGCCACGAGGACTCGCTCACAGCGGAGTTCCTGTTTCGTCGGGCAGATTTGTTGCGCTCGGCCGGGAAATTCGCTGAGGCCGTGGCCCAGTTGCGCGATGTCCATGACCACTTTCCGAACTACCCGAACCGCGCCCGGTGCGCCTTTCTCGTCGCGTTCATCAACGAAGTGGAGTTGATGGACCGGGAGCTCGCAAAGGCCGGGTACGAGCAGGTGCTGCTGCTGTATCCAGGAACGGAGGAAGCGGCTATGGCTGAGCAGATTCTGTCGGCGTGGGGGATGTCGGACGAGGAACTCGTTCGTACATTCCGGAACGATGGAGAACCTTCTTAACGGGCCTCGTCCCATCGGCTTGAGGGGGCATTGGGCCAAATACATCCTCGCCTTCACCATCCCCGCTGCCGTGGCAGCGTCGTTGCTGGCGGAGGGGGGATGGGCATTCGGCGCACTCGTCTATGCCTTCGGAATCTTGCCTGCGCTGGAACTCGTGCTTCCGCCCGCCCGCACGAACCTGACAGAACTCGAGCGCGGTTTCGTGGCGGAGGACCCCCGGTACGACCGGTTGCTGTGGTGGATGGTGCCGGTGCAATGGGGCTTGGTCGTGCTTTTCCTACTGGATCCCGGAGCGGATGCCGTGACGGTGACGGGACGGGTGTTTGCGCTCGGACTGGCTTGTGGGGTGTTAGGGATCAACGTGGCCCATGAACTCGGGCACCGGCCCGATGCCTTTTCGCAGCGACTCGCCCACGCCTTGTTGGCTTCGTCGATGTACACGCACTTCTTCATCGAGCACAACCGGGGCCACCACCGCAACGTGGCCACACCGGATGACCCGGCGACGGCTCGGAAAGGGGAGTGGGTGCAGCTGTTTTGGGCGCGTGCGGTGTTCGGTGGCTTGCTCGGGGCGTGGAAGCTCGAGGCAGAACGTCTGCGGCGGAAGGGCCGGTCGCCGTGGACGTGGGAGAACCAGTTTCTGCGGCTCCAACTCTTGCAATGGGGCCTGTTTGCTGCAGCGGCCGGAGTGTTCGGGTGGCAGGCGGCGCTCGGTTGGGGTGCGGCGGCGGCGTTCGGAGGGTGCTTGCTGGAAACGGTGAACTACATCGAGCACTATGGCCTGCAGCGGGAACGCATGAACGCACACCGCTATGTGCCGGTCGAGCCGGAGCACAGCTGGAATTCAGACCACGTCCTCGGGAGGATGATCCTGTTCGAACTGAGCAGGCACTCCGACCACCACCACGTGCCTTCCAAGCCCTTCGCCCAGCTGGACCACATCGAGCGTGCGCCGCAGCTGCCCACGGGATACCCCGGGATGATGTTGCTGAGCCTGTTCCCCCCGTTGTTTTTCCGCGTCATGCGGCCTCGACTCGCCGCCGTACCTTCGGGGCGATGAGCAACCGGTTTCCTTCCGGAGTCCTTTGGGGCTCCCTTGTGCGCGACGTGTTTCGCGATGCGCAGGCACGTGACTATGCCCTTCCGGCGGTCAATGTGATCGGGTCGAATTCCACGAATGCGGTGCTGGAGACGGCCCGCAAGGTGAATTCGCCCGTCGTAATACAATTCTCGAACGGCGGAGCGGCATTCAACGCAGGAAAGGGTTTAAAGATGCCAGACCAGCGCAATGCGGTCCTCGGCAGCATCGCCGGTGCCCTCCATGTCCACACCCTGGCAGAGGCTTACGGGGTGTCGGTCGTCCTGCACACGGACCACTGTGCGCGCAACTTGCTGCCCTGGATCGACGGGTTGCTCGAGGCCGGTGAACGGCACTTCGACCGCACCGGCAGTCCGCTGTTCAGCAGCCACATGCTGGATTTGAGCGAGGAACCGCTTGAAGAGAATTTGGCCACCTGCGCGCGCTACCTCGAACGGATGGACCGGCTGGGCATGTTCCTCGAAATCGAACTCGGGGTGACGGGGGGCGAGGAGGATGGCGTCGACCACAGCGATGTGGACAGCAGCCGATTGTACACGCAGCCGGAGGAAGTAGCCCAGGCCTACGAGGTGCTCAAGCGCGTGAGCGACAACTTCACCGTGGCAGCGGCTTTCGGCAATGTCCACGGGGTGTACAAGCCTGGCAACGTATCGCTCCAGCCGACCATCTTGCAGCGGAGCCAGGCGCACATCGCGGAACGGTTTGCCACCGGCGACAACCCGGTCGATTTCGTGTTCCACGGCGGAAGCGGCTCCAGCGTCGCAGAAATCCGAGAGGCCATCGGGTACGGGGTGGTCAAGATGAACATCGACACCGACATGCAGTGGGCGTTCCTGAGCGGCGTCCGGGAGTATGTGCTGGCGAAGCAGCCGTATTTGATGTCCCAAATCGGGAACCCGGACGGCCCCGACGCACCGAACAAAAAACACTACGACCCGCGTGTCTGGTTGCGGAGCGGAGAGGAAGTGTTCGTCGAGCGGCTC
>CAMCYM010000127.1 GCA_945883885.1 Chryseobacterium gleum | reverse complement strand
CTGCTTCTCCTCGACGAAGCCACCTCCGCCCTCGACACCGAGTCCGAGCACCTCGTCCAGCAGGCCATCGACCGGACCATGGCCGGCCGCACCGCCGTGGTCATCGCCCACCGCCTCAGCACCGTCCGCCGCGCTGACTGCATCGTCGTCCTCGACCGCGGCCGCATCGTCGCCTCCGGCACGCACGACGCGTTGATGGCGGATCCCGCGGGCCTCTATCGCCGGTTGGTGGAGATGCAGGACCTGAGTTGACAGCTGCGGTGACGTGGGTCGCACGCGACGGCTTGCGCGCCTCGTACCTTCGTGGGCATGACACACGGAGTGGATCGGTTGACGGCGATGCTGCGGTTCCGCTGCCCGCGCTGCGGCGTGGGAGACCTGTTCGATGGACCCGCGTACCGGCCTTCCGCGACCGCACGCATGCACGACGCTTGCCCGAACTGCAGGCTCGACTTCAAGCGCGAACCGGGCTTTTACTTCGGAGCGGCCTATGTGTCGTATGCCTTGACGGTCGCCTTGTGGGTCGCTGTCCTGGTGGCATTGCTCACCTTCGACGCCTGGGGCCTCATCACCTTCGGCTTTTTCACGCACGTCGGCACCTTTCTCACCACCGGCATCGCGCTGCTCGTCCTGTTGCTCCCGGTGATTTACCGGCTGAGCCGATCGATTTGGGTTTCTATTTTTACCAAATGAGAGTTTGAGTTTGAGTTTGAGTTTGGGGAAAAAGAAAGCGAAAAAGATGAAAGCGACGGTAGGAGTTTTGATGCTGGTTTTCGCCACGTCGGCGGTCGGCCAAACCGCAACGAAGCGGGCCCTGTTCCTCGGCAACAGCTACACGGCGTACAACAACCTGCCCCAAATGGCAGCCGATGTGGCCGCTTCAGTGGGCGACGTGCTCATCTTCGACAGCAACACACCAGGCGGGTACACGCTGCAAGGGCATTCCACGAACGCGACGTCGCAGGCCCAAATCGCCACCGGAACGTGGGATTACGTCGTGTTGCAGGAGCAAAGCCAGGCGCCTTCGTTCCCGCTCAGCCAGGTGGAAGCGCAGGTGTTTCCTTTCGCAGCACTGTTAGATGACCAAATCCAAGCCGCGAGCCCCTGCGCGGAGACGGTCTTCTTCATGACGTGGGGCCGGAAGAACGGCGACGCTTCAAATTGCGCGTCGTGGCCGCCGGTGTGCACCTACTCGGGCATGGACAGCCTGTTGAACCTGAGGTACCGGATGATGGCCGAGGACAACGACGCCATCTTGTCGCCGGTGGGCGCGGTTTGGCACTACATCCGAACGCACTACCCCGCACTCGAGCTTTATCAGTCCGACGAGAGCCACCCTTCTGTCGCGGGCACCTACGCCGCCGCCTGCAGCTTCTACGCCGCATTCTTCCGCAAAGATCCGACGGCCATCACGTTCAACTCGTCGCTGCCCGCAGCCGACGCGGCCCTCATCCGCGATGCAGCGAAAGCCGTCGTCTTCGACAGCTTGATGGAATGGCACATCGGTGCGTACGACCCGGCCGCAGGTTTTACGTTTTCCATGGCCGACGACCCCCAAGTGGTGTTCGCGAACACCTCCGCGTACGCCTCGTCGTTCGTTTGGGACTTCGGGGACGGCGAAACTTCCACGGAAATCAGCCCGGTCCACACGTACCTCACCCCCGGAACCTACACCGTTCAGTTGATCGCCACCGCGTGCGAGCGCGCCGACACCACCTTCCAAACCCTCACCGTGCCCGGGTCCCTCGGGCTTGCCGGGCAGCCTCAGCACCCCAAGCTTGCGGTCTACCCGAACCCGGTTGAGCAGGTCCTTCATCTCGTGTACTTGCCATTTCGCGCGGCTGAATACCGAATCGTCAGCGTGACGGGCTCGACGGTCGCAAGCGGAAGGTTGCCACGCGCTTCAACGTCCATCGACGTAGCTGCGATTCCCGAGGGTACCTACATCCTGCAGGTGCTGGCCCCCAGCGGCAGCGTTTGGCACGCGCCGTTCATCAAAGCCCCCCACTGACCTCGCCCTGCGCGCCTCGCTCTGCGCCCCTCACCATGCGCCCCTCACCCTGCGCCGTCACCCCGCGCGCCTCGCTCTGCGCCCCTCACCCCGCACGCCTCACCCTGCGCGCCCTCACTCTGCGCCCCTCACCCCTCACCCCTCACCCCTCACCCTGTGCCCCTCGCCCTCAATCTGTTTTCTCAATCTCAATCTCAATCTGTCCCCTCAATTAGTTCCCTCAACCTCAAAAAGAAAGGGGCCCCTCCGTTGAAGGGCCCCTCCTCACCAAATCGCCTGATTCTTGACACTCAATTCGAGTGTGGCAAAACCAAAACCTACCCCTTATAACGGAGGGAATTCGGGGAGGTTACGGTTTTTTGAAAAAAAAGTGAGAACCCGGAAAACGCTGAGAATCAGGAGGGGTCCTCGGATTGGATCCGGATGCTTTCTTCGTGCAGCAATTCGAGGAATCGGGCCATGAAATCGCGGTCCACGGCGCGTTCTCCGGCCCAGCCGGTGCGCGAACCGAGTACCTCCGCCCAGCGCTCGAGTTGGAGGATGGCGAGGCCGTTTGCTTTTTTAAATGCACCGATGCGACGGGCGACGGCCATGCGGTTCGATAGGATTTCGACGAGCTGTTCGTCGAGGCTGTCGATTTGGAGCCGGAGGGCAGAGAGGCCGTGGAGCAAATCGGGGTCCGTCAGGCTGGTGCGCAGCTGCAGCGCCGAGAGGAGGGAAGCGAGGCCCTCCGGCGTGACTTGCTGTGCGGCATCGCTCCACGCTTCGTCGGGCCGCGGGTGCACCTCGATCATCAAGCCGTGGAAGCCGAGGTCGAGGGCGCGCTGCGCTACCGAGGCGATGCGGTCCCGCGCCCCGGTGATGTGGCTGGGGTCGCACAAGATGGGCAATTCCGGTCGTTCTGCGCGCAGGCCGATGGGGATTTCCCACATGGGTGCATTGCGGAACGCTTTGAGTCCATAGCTGCTGAAGCCGCGGTGGATGGCTGCGACAGGGCCCTGCACCGTTCGCTCGATGCGCTCGATGGCTCCGAGCCACAGCTTGAGGTCCGCATGCATCGGGTTCTTGACCCAAACAGGCATCGCGGTGCCGGCCAACGCGTCTGCGAGCTCTTGCACGACGAACGGACTGACCGTCGAACGCGCCCCGATCCAGACTCCATCGAGTCCGTGTGCCAGGGCCGCTTCCACATGCGCCGCATTCGCCACTTCGACCGTCACAGGAAGTCCCACCGTTTCACGCACTTCGGCAAGCCACGCGAGGGCCGCGTCGCCACTTCCCTCAAACTCGGTCGGACGTGTCCGTGGCTTCCATACGCCTGCACGAAACCACGAAACCTGACCGCCGGCCTTCAGCGCGCGGGCCGTTTCGAGCACCTGGTCCCGGGTCTCGGCACTGCACGGACCCGCAACGAGAAAGGGGCGGTCCGCTGCCGGTGAGGGCAGAGGGAGCTGGGGCAGGGGCGTCGGGGTGACCACGGCGCAAAGATACGGCGCATTCCCGCCGGACTCCCGGAAAACGCGAAGCCCCGGGATTTCCCCGAGGCTTCCATTCTCGTACCCGGAACTGGACTCGAACCAGCACGCCCGAAGGCACAGCCGCCTGAAGACTGCGCGTCTACCAATTTCGCCACCCGGGTAGGTGACCTTTGCTCTGCTGCGCATTGCAACGCCGCAGAAACGCCTCGCGACCGAGGCGTTCAAAGTGCCCAGAGCGGGAATCGAACCCGCACGTCCTTTCGAACACATGCCCCTCAAACATGCCTGTCTACCAATTTCAGCACCTGGGCAGGTACTTTGTGATCCCGCTGGGACTCGAACCCAGGACCCTCTCATTAAAAGTGAGATGCTCTAACCGGCTGAGCTACGAGATCCTCTGATGTGTCCCGCGTTCGGGGCGGCAAAGATAGAGGATTTCTTGAAGGAGCAAAGTCCGGGCCACTTTTTTCCACTTTTCCGCGGTGGGCGGTGGAAAGCAACCCTTTCGGGCCGGTTGGCGTCCCATTTGAACTCCTGTATCTTGCGAGCAATGAAACGTGTACTTGTGATGTGGGTGTTTTTGGGGTTTGGCGCGCTTTGCGCGGCCCAAACTTCCCCCGCAACCGACTGGGCTGCGTGGAAAGCGGACCCGGCCAGGCTGGCATTCTTCGCCGACCACGGCTGGAATTTTACCGCCGATCCCGGCATGAAACCGCTTCGACCAGACGGAACCCTGGCGCTGCGCCCTGGTAGCGCGGTGCGTCCCCTCGAACTCGGGATCGTCCCTGCCACCGACCGCCATACCGTGTACACCTCCGAAGCCGGTGTCCTCACCGTCTACAGCCTCGAACGCCTCGAACAGCTTTACCTCCGGGCAGCCACAAACCGCAAGCAGCCATGATCCGAACGATGCGTTTCCATGTCGCGGCGCTCCTAATCCTCGGAACTGCCGGGGTGGGATTTTCGCAAGAAACCCCCATTTCTGCGGGGGGCACGCTGACCGATTGCACCGGCTACCTCGTCGATTCGGGGTTGAGCGCCAGCGATTACGGGCCGAACGAGAACTTCACCATCACCGTGTGCCCAGAGGCACCGGAGACGGTCACGACGCTGTACTTCGCCCTTGCTGCACTCGGACCGGGCGACGTCATCACGATTTACGACGGCAACAACACCGGTGCGACCGTACTCGGGACGTTCGAGGTGTATGAATTGCAGGGGGATGAAGTATCGGCCAGCCCGGGCAACACCTCCGGGTGCTTGACCGTGCAGTTTACGTCGGACGCGAGCGGGGCGGGGAGTTTCGGGGCTGAAATCAGCTGCGGGTATCCGTGTGAGCGGCCGTTTGCGATTGTGAGCAGCGGCGAGCCGGTGCCGCATTTGGCCTGCCCCGGCGACGAAATCACCTTCGATGCTTCCGCCTCGACGGTGGCTAGCGGCTTCGAAATTGTGAGCTGGGACTGGGACTTCGACGACGGCTCCACCAGCACGACCGGGCCGGTGGTGACGCACACCTTCCCGAACCCGGGGGCCTACAAGGTGCAGTTGGTGGTCGGCGACAACAACTTCGACGAGGGCCCCGACGGTT
>CAMCYM010000126.1 GCA_945883885.1 Chryseobacterium gleum | reverse complement strand
AGCGGCAAGGGCAGCAGGCGGTGACGAACGATGGATTCTCGCTCCGAGAGACGCACATCCACACCTTGCGGTACCGCCTGACCTATCCGTTCGACGAGGTGCGCAGCGTGCGCATCGAAGGATTTTCGCGGCTGGACCGGAACGCGATGCTGGCCACGGACGCTTGGAATTTGGCGCAGCCGAACACCTTTGCCGCCTCCACCGGCGTGAACGTGGCCTACGTGCTCGACACGTCGCGGGACATCGCACTCAACCTCTGGGAAGGCACGAAATTGCGCGCCTGGGCGGAGTACTTCATCGACCCGTCAGACCCGCGCGGTGCGGGCTTCGGGACCACGGGGGTGGATGCGCGCTGGTCGAGGCGGATCTTCTCCACGACGACGGTGGCGGCCCGGTTCGCGGCGGACGCCAGCTGGGGGCAGCGCCGCCTGCTCCACCTGCTCGGCGGCGTGGACAATGTGCTTTCCCTCACCGCGAACGCCGGAACGCCCATCGACCCAGACGTCGCCTACGCCTTCCAAACCCGCTTCACCCCCATGCGCGGCTTCCGCACGAACGCCCGCAACGGCGCGCATGCCGCCGTCGTCAACGCTGAAGTCCGCGTCCCCGTCTTAGCCTCCTGGGTGCGGCGGCCGCTCGGCTCCGACTTCGCCCGCCACCTGCAAGCCGTGGGCTTCTTCGATGCCGGCTCCGCATGGAACGGCCTGCATCCCTATGCCGACGAGAACGACTTCAACCGCGTCACCGTCACCCAAAACCCCATCACGGTCACCATCGACAACAACCGCGAACCCATCCTCGCCGGCACGGGCTTCGGCCTGCGTTCGAAGGTGCTGGGGTACTGGATGCGGGCGGATTGGAGCTGGGGCATCGACGACGGGCGCTGGCAGGACCGGGTGTTTTCACTGAGCTTTCACCTCGATTTCTGATGGACCTTTCTACTGCACTCGTGTTGCTGGCCATCGGCGCAGTTGCCGGATTTGCCAGCGGGATGGTGGGCATCGGCGGCGGCCTGATCATCGTGCCAGCCCTCATCTACTTCCTCGGGATGCCCCAACAAGCGGCCCAAGGCACCTCGCTGGCGCTGATGCTCCCCCCGGTGGGTGCGCTCGCGGTCCTGGCATACCACCGGGCCGGCCACGTGAACTTCTCCTATGCCGCCGTGCTGATGGTCACCTTCGTGCTGGGCGCTTGGCTCGGCGGCAAGACCGCCGTGAAGCTCAATGCCGCAACAGTACGGCTGGTCTTCTCAGCCTTTCTGTTCTACGTTGCGTGTTCCTTGGCGTGGAAGTCCATCGCCGAGTTGATGGGCACAAAAGGCAGCTGACCGCCGCTCAGTTCGCGTAATCGCTCAGGAACTTCAACCGCGCGAGCCGAATCTCCTCTTCGGAATAGACGTCGCCGTACTCCGCTACGGCCCCCTCGATGCCCTCCTCGTCCGACGAACGGAAGTGGTCGAACAATTCTTCGATGTTCTCTTCGTCCATCACCTCGTCGATTGCATAATCGAGGTTGAGTCGGGTGCCGGACGTGGAGATGGATTCCATTTCGCTGAGCAACTCGGCCATGGGCAGGTGCAATTCCACGGCGATGTCCGCGAGTGGGATTTTGCGGTCGATCCGCTGGATGATGCTGACCTTGTGCGTGGAGCGGTGGGCCGAAGAGCGCACCAGCAAATCGTCCGGCCGTTCGATGCCCTCTACTTCGACGTAGTTCTGGATCAGCTCGAGGAAGGGCGCCCCGAACTTTTTCGCCTTGCCCGTCCCCACCCCGGTGATGCGGAGGAGTTCGTCCTCGCAAATGGGGTAGTGCGTCGCCATTTCATCGAGGGAGACGTCCTGGAAGATGACGTACGGAGGCAATCCTTCTTCGTCCGCGACCTCCTTGCGCAGGTCTTTCAGCATGCCACGCAGGCGGGGGTCCGCCGCGCCGCCTTCGCTGCTGCGGGCCGCCGCCATCGCATCGCGGGCGTCGGCGTCGCTGAAATCGCGCTCTTGGACGAGCTGGATGGCGCGGGGGTTGCGGATGAAGTCCATCCCCGTTTCCGTCAGCTTCAGAACCCCGAACGTCTCGACTTCCTTGCGGAGCAGCCCGAGCACCACGAGTTGGCGGAGGACCGCATTCCAGTGCCGGGTCTCCTTCTCTGCGCCGCGTTTCCAGAAAGCACTCGACGTGCCCTTGTAGTCCACGGTTTCGCGGTTCGAGATGCCGCACAACACGCCGGTGATGAAGGGCGCGCGGAAGGATTCGCGGTGTTCGAGGATGCAGCTGAGCACCAGGTGGACGTCCTCTTGGGCGTCCCAAACCGGGCACGGATTCCGCATGTTGTCGCACATCGCAGCTCCGGGACCGTTCACCTCGTCGAACTCTTCGCCGAAGTAGTGCAGCAGGAACTTGCGCCGCGACATCGCGGTCTCGGCGTAGGCCATCACTTCTTGCAACAGCTGCTGCCCGATTTCCTGCTCCGCCAGCGGCTTGCCCTGGAGGAACTTCTCGAGCTTTTCGATGTCCTTCGGGCTGTAGAAAGCGATGCAGTGGCCTTCTCCGCCATCGCGGCCCGCCCGTCCCGTTTCTTGGTAGTAGCTCTCGAGCGACTTCGGCATGTCGTAGTGGATGACATACCGGACATCTGGCTTGTCGATGCCCATCCCGAAGGCGATGGTGGCGACGATGACGTCGACATTCTGCATCAGAAATGCATCCTGGATGCGGCTGCGCTCGCCGGCATCGAGCCCGGCGTGGTAGGCGGCGGCGCGGATGCCGTTCACCCGAAGCGTTTCTGCGATTTCTTCAACCTTCTTGCGGCTGAGGCAGTAGATGATGCCGCTCTTGCCGCCGTTCGATTTGACGTGGCGGACGATGGCGCGGACGGGATCCGTCTTCGGACGCACCTCGTAGAAGAGGTTTTCCCGGTTGAAGCTCGCTTTGAAGAGCTCGGCGTCGCGCATCTCCAAGTTCTTCTGGATGTCCGCCTGCACCTTCGGCGTAGCCGTGGCGGTCAACGCGATGATGGGCACGTCCGCGATTTGGGAAACGATGGAGCGGATGCGGCGGTATTCCGGGCGGAAATCGTGGCCCCACTCGCTGATGCAGTGCGCTTCGTCGACTGCCACGAAGCTGATGCGCACAGACTGCAGGAACTGCACGTTCTCTGCCTTCGTGAGGCTTTCCGGCGCGACATACAGCAACTTCGTCCGGCCCGAGATGACGTCCTCCTTCACCTGCAACGTCTCCGCCTTGTTCAAGCTCGAGTTGAGGAAGTGCGCGACCGCTGCATCCTCGTGGTGGGCCCGCAGGGCATCCACCTGGTTTTTCATCAAGGCGATGAGCGGCGACACCACGATGGCCGTGCCTTCGAGCATCAAGGCAGGCAACTGGTAGCACAAGCTCTTCCCTCCTCCCGTCGGCATGATCACGAACGCGTCCCGGCCGTTCAGCACCGCTTCGATCACGCGCTCCTGCTCCCCCTTGAACTCCCCGAAGCCAAAAAAATGCTGCAATGCCTGTGCCGGCGCCCAATCCGCGATGTTCATGGAAAACTGTTGTGACGCCTGCTGCTCCCGGCGATCGGTTCTACTTTTGTGGAATTAAAGATACACGGCCGCGGCCGAATCCCACGACCTCATTTGACGGATGGGCGAAAAAATCTCACCAACGGTTGCTGCACCGGCCCTGCTCGCCCGAGCGGAGTCCACCTTGCGCCTTGAGAGCGAAGCAATTGCAGCGCTCATCCCACGGCTCGACGCCGACTTCTTTGCGGTGGTGGAAGCAGTGCGGACAGCCGCGGGCCGTTTCGTTTTGGCCGGCATCGGCAAAAGCGCCCACATCTGCACGAAACTCGTCGCCACCCTGAACTCCACGGGGACGCCGGCGCTTTTCCTGCATGCCGCCGAGGCGCTCCACGGCGATCTGGGCCTCGTGCAAGACGGCGATGTCGTCCTCATCGTTTCGAACAGCGGCGAATCGGCCGAAATCCGCGCACTCGTGCCGCTTGTGCTCAGTTACGGCTTTCCGCTGGCCGCGATGGTCGGCAACCGGGATTCCTACCTCGCCCGCCACGCGCACTGGGTCCTCGACGCCGGTGTGGAGCGTGAAGCCTGTCCGCACAACCTCGCCCCCACCGCCAGCACCGCAGCCCAACTCGCCCTCGGCGACGCCCTGGCCATGTGCCTGATGGAGGCCCGCGGCTTTTCCAGCGAAGCGTTCGCGGCCTACCACCCCGGCGGCGCGCTCGGCAAACGGCTCTACACGCGGCTCGGCGACCTGCTCGACGCCCGCCGCATCCCGGCGGTGGCCCCCGACGCGCCCTTCCACGACGTGCTGCTGTCGATCACCTCGGGGCGCATGGGTGCCACGGCGGTGCTCGCGGACGGCCGCATCGCAGGCATCGTCACCGATGGCGACATCCGCCGCGCCCTCGAGCGCAACGCCCCGGGCACGGCTGCGCAGATGATGGGCAAGTCGCCGGAAGTCATGGAGGCCGACGAGCTCGCCGTCGAGGCCTTCCACCGCATGGAGACGCGGTCGATTTCGCAGGTCATCGTGACCCGGGCGGGCGCATACGCGGGCATGGTGCACCTGCATGACCTGCTGCGCGAAGGCATCTTCTGATGGAGGAGGGACGCGAAGGAGGCTCGATGGGCTTCATGGACCACCTCGAAGAGCTGCGCAAGCGGCTGTTCTACAGCGTGCTCGCCATCGCCGCCGGGGCCATCGCCCTGTTCGTAGCGAAGGATTGGGTGTTCGAGACCGTGTTGTTCGCGCCGAGAAAGCTCGACTTCATTGCGTACCGCGGCTGGTGTGCGCTGTCTGAGCTCGTGGGCGCGGGCGATACCCTGTGCGTCACGGAAATCGGGTACGAACTCATCACGACCACGATGGCCGGCGCGTTCACGGCGCACATGCTGGTTTCCGTGGTGGGCGGCCTCATCGTGGCCTTTCCGTTTGTGTTTTTGCAAGGATGGCGCTTCATCAAGCCGGCGCTCCGGGAGGAGGAGCGCAAGGTGGCGGCGGGCGTCACGTGGGCCGCGTCGGGCCTGTTTTTCACCGGGGTGCTCTTCGGCTACTTCATCGTCGCGCCGCTTTCGCTGCAGTTCTTCGGGAACTACACGCTGGGCGACGTGGAAGCGCGCATCG
>CAMCYM010000125.1 GCA_945883885.1 Chryseobacterium gleum | reverse complement strand
AGCTGCGTTGCGCCTCCGACAGCACCGTGCCGTCCTGCAGCTCCGTCGGGATGGACGGATCGATGGCGGTGTAGGATTCTTGGTAGTTGTTCGACAGCGGATTGTCGTTCTTCAGATAGAGAATGAGCTCGTTCTCGAGCTCTTGGATGGCCAAATCCGGAGCGTCGGGCCCGGACACGATTTCGAAGCAGTTGTCAAAGAGGGCTTGCGCTTTGTCGTCGGCCAGGCGCAGCAGCTTGACGCTCTCAAACGGCTCGCCCCCGGTCGCCCGGGCAAAGACCATCCCCACGGTGATGTTGTTGTAGTCGCCCGGTTCCAGGGTGAACGGCCCGGCAGATTGCAAGAAGAGGCGGTCGCCTGGGGGGTTGCCCGAACTCACCTCGGACCACGGATCCACCGGGACGCCGCGGGTGCCCCACGTGTACGGGTCCGTGTCGCCCGGGAACATGTAATCGGCGGGGATTTCGAGGTTCGCGCCGGAGGCCACCGTCAGGCCATCGCCGCCGTAGGCCATGCGTTGGCCGTTTTTCCAGTAGCCGCGCATGTAGTTGTAGTACTGCTGCGCCAGCGTGGGCTGCCCGTTGATGCCGTAGTTAAAGTTGTAGTAGATGAATCTGCGCATCCCGTAGCGCTCGTTGTCTGCTACGCCGTCGCCGTACCCGATGCCGATGCCTGCGTAAGGAATGCCGAGGGAGTCCACCGCGTCTGTGAAGACCGTGGTGAGCGGATTGTCGATGCCGTCCGAGTCTTGGTACGGGCCCTCGAAGAAGTCCACCCCCATGGCCGGCGGTTGCTCGCCGTACCCGATGGAGTAGCTCGTAGGGTCGTCGAAGGAGTCGCCGTTGTAGGAGTAGCCGAGGCCGCGGCGAACGTCGCAGCCCACGTAGTCGTCGACGTGGCCCCCGAGGTCGGAGTCGACCCACTGGGCGAAGTAGGTCTCGGTGAGCGTTTGGGTCCCCTGATTGATCAACACATAGTTGTAAAACTGCATGTTGTTGATCTCATCGTTCGTCGAGAACGCAAAGGCCTGCGCGCGGATCTCCATGCCGATGGGCTCGCCCTGCGACTCGGAGTGGATGTTGCCCTTGTCGTTGAAGATCCAGTAGTAGTTCTGGTCGCCGTAGAGCGGCACGATGTCTTCGCGGCGGCGCTCCTTGCAGTCGATTTCTTGGAGGAAGTCAAACCACGGGTAGTCGCCCGTCTGCGGGTCGTAGAAGCCGTCGCCGTTGTAGTCGTAGAAGGGGGCGAGGTAGAAGTCCTGGTTGAGGGCCGGATTGCCGTGGGCCGGGTAGTCGAAGAACGAGGCGGGGATGCCGTAGCCGTCCGGGAAGAGCTCGGCCATGTCGCAGGTAGGATCTGCGGCGCAGTCGAAGTACTGGCGGTGGCGGATGGCGTCTGCCCGGTAGGTGATGGTGATTTTATCGTAGGCCGCGCACGTGGAGGCGTCGACCTCCGCGGAACCGTCGTTTGTCAAGGGACCGGGCCAAAAGTCGTTGCCGGTGTTCCGGTACCGCACCGCCGCGAGCTTCAACTGCTGGTCCGGGCTGATCCCACCGAGCCAAAGAGCGCCGCCGTAGACGGTCGAGACGCCGCTTTCCTTCGGCACAACGAAGGCGCCTTTGTCGATGGCGCGGTCATACCACAGCGCGCCGCCGTTCTCGATCAGGGCACGGACGTTGTTCCATTCGAGGTCCCGGAGCGCCGTCGCGGGGGCGCACCCTTCGGCCCGTTGGGGCGCGGGGGCCGTGTGGTCCACCGGGGGGCGCAGGCCTTTTTGGGTGCGGGGAGTTTGGGCCGTGGCAGCCGCCACGGCGAGAACGCCACTCAAGGTCAGCAGGATCGCACGCATTGTCGGAAGTAGGTGCGGCAAGTTACTCCCCGTCGGCGTTCACCGCTACCCTGCGCAACCCGTTGATGTACACGAGGTATCCGTGCACCTCGGCCCCCGGCTCTGCCGCCGCAACCGCCGCCATGTAGCCGCGCACCTGCGCCCGGTGCTCCGGGTCTTCCTTCCCGGTCTTGAAGTCCACGACCTCCCACCGGTTCCCGCGGCACACGAGCCGGTCCGGACGCAGCAACGTGCCGCGCACGCCCACGAGGTCGTGCTCGCACAGGACCTCCGCGCCCTCGTCAAAAAAGCCGCCGCACTCCGGCGACCCCAGCACCCCGTCCACGGCGGCTTGCACGGCCTCCCACTGCCTCCGTTCCATCCGCAGCCCCGCCCCGAGTGCCGGGGCTAACCGCGCCCAATCCGCCCGGGTTCGCACCCGCCCGAGGACCCCGTGCACGGCCTCCCCGAACTCCACCGGACTCCACCCCGCCACCCAGGTCCCGTCCCACGCCGCCCGCGTCACCGCGACCCGCATCTTCGTGGCCGCCCCGGTCTGCAGCACCGGCGAAACCGGCACCCCCCCTCCCGCCTTCGCCTCCCCGCCCTTCCGCCCCCCCGCGCCCCACTCCACGGGGTTGCCCGTCGCCACCCCGGCCTCGATCGCGGCCGACAGCAACTTCGGAAGGGTCACCGTCTCGCTGGGGCCGTCCTCTTCCTTCTCGAACTCCAGCAGCACGTCGAGCCGCTCCTCCGCCCGCGTCATCGCGACGTACGCCAGGTTCACGGCGTCGAGCACCACCCGCCCGAGCTCTTCGTGGCGGTAGGCTTCGATGGGCGAGCCTTTGAGGTCGGAATCGCTGAGCAGGGCCGCCGGCAAGCCGTACACCGCGGCATCGAGCTCCACCGGGATTTCGTCCTTGAAGTTGCTGAGTTTCTTCGGGTCAAACGGCACGAGCACGACCGGAAATGCAAGGCCCTTCGCCTTGTGGATGGTCAGGATGCGCACGGCATCTGCTCCGGAGGACACGCGGATGCTGCGCTCGCTCCCCGTGCGGTCCCACACGCCGAGGAACCCCGCAATCCCCGGCTCCCGCATCCGCGCGGCCTCCAGCGCCAAATCCAGCATCCCCTCGCAATACGCCGCGTGGTCCGGATTCCAGCCACACGCCTCGAAGATGTGGCCGATGAGGCCCACGACGGGTTCGGTAGTGCGGTCCTGCAGCTGCAGCCCCGGGGCGACTTTCTTCAGGAGTTCGACGAGGTCGATGACGGCCTTTGTGCCGTCGGGGCGGGTGTGGACCGTCAGGAGCGCCGCCTCGTTCAGGTCGGGCCGAAGTGCGCAGAGGCACTGCAGGAAGGCCACGGGGTGCCGCGGATCGTGGGGGGCGAGGACGGACCGCAGGAGGGCGATCGCGCCGAGGGGCGCCGGGTGGCGGCCGAGGTGGAGGCTCTCCTCGGTGCGCGGCGTGAAGCCGGCGGCGAGGAGGGCCTGTGCGAGGGTGGCGCTGTCGCGGTTCGTGCGGACCAGCAGGGCCAGGTCGCCGGGAGCGAAACCCGCTGCGAGGTGGTGCTGGATCCGTTCGACGGCCCAGGCGGTGCGGGCTTCGGTGCGGGCGTCTTTCGTGGTACCGTACGACCGGCTCACGTGGACCGTGCCTTCGAAGGTGTGGACGGGGGTTTGGGTCGCCGCGTCTCCGGCATAAAGCGCGCGAAGGTGCTCGGGCAGCAGGTCAGCCATCGCCTTGAATACGAAGTTGTTGAACTCTACGATGGCGCTGCCGGACCGGTAATTCTCGCCCAACGCATCCGGCGCGTGCTCCCGGATCAAGGCCCCTTCTGCCTCCCGCAGCGCGTCTGTCAGCGTTCCGCAGAGCGACGGGAGGGCCATGAGTTGGCGGTAATCGCCGTTGCGCCAGCGGTAGATGGCCTGTTTCGCATCGCCGACCACAAGGCCGCTGCCCCCCGTCGACAGGACGTGGGCCACGAGCTGCACAAGGTTGTGCCACTGCGTGATGGACGTGTCCTGGAACTCGTCGATGAAGATGTGCTGGAACCGGGTCCCGATGCGCTCGAAGATGAAAGGCGCAGGATTTTCGCGTACAATGCTGGAAATCTGCGCGTTGAGTGCCGGAAGGGTGCGGACGTTGCGCTCTTCGCACAAGCGGTCGAGCTCCTCGCGCAAGAGGGCCAAAACCCCGATCAAGCTGATCCGTCGAACGATGGCCTCCTTCAGCCGCAAAACCGCCCCTGCCTCGCCGCGGCAATGTTCGTCGTAAAAATCCCAAACCGCCTGCACATCCGGCAAGGCCACCTCTGCCGCCGCGCGGACCGCTGGCTTCGCCGAAGCCGGCACAAAGACCCCCGCCTCCAGCTTCGCCACCAACGCATCCGAAGGCGGCTCCCCGAGCCCGCGGATGCGGACCTTCTCCAGCCAGCCCAAAACACTCGGGCTACCGAGAAAATACCCCTTCGTCAGGTTCAACCGGCGCACCGCCTCGAGGGCGTGCCGGCTTTTTGCGCGCAACGCACGATCCACCGTGGAGACCTCCTTGCGCAGGTCGTCGCGGACGCGGGCGAACCGCGCCGGGCCCCATTCCCCAGGGGTAAAGGCTGCGAGGGTCTCTTGCAAATGTTCCCGGTACACTAACCGGCCGAACTTCTCGAGCTGCGGCCGCAACCGCGTATCCCGCTCCTCCTCCGCCTGCATCCGCGCAAACCCCTCCAGCAGTGCCGTCAGCTCCTCTTCGTCCGGACGTCCTGCCCGGTCGAGCAGCCGCCCCACCGCCTCGGAGATCAGCCGGTCCTCGTCGAGTTCGATCACGAACTCCTGGTCCAACGAAAGCTCACGGGTGAAGCTGCGCACGAGCCGGTTCACGAAGCTGTCGATGGTCATGACGGCAAAGGCCTCGTACCGATGCAGCATCTCGCCCCGCACCTTCACCGCCCGGGCTTCCACCTCCTCGATCGGCATCCCGAGGTCGCCGGCCAGCAGGGGGGTCATGGTGCCACGCCCCTCCGCGACGCGTTCGATTTCTTCGATGATGCGCGTGCGCATTTCGAGGGCTGCCTTGTTCGTGAAGGTGATGGCGAGGATGTGGCGGAAGGCCGTGGAATCGGAGGTGCTCAGGCACGCGGCGAGGTAGGCGCGCACCAGGCGGAAGGTCTTTCCAGAGCCTGCCGACGCACGTATGACATGGAAGCGACCTTTCGTGTGGGCCATGGTGTAAATTTGGGGAAAAGCACCATGCGGAATTCCATCCTCCTCTTGAGCGGAGCGGTCCTCCTCGCCCTGACGGGCTGCGTGGACCCC
>CAMCYM010000124.1 GCA_945883885.1 Chryseobacterium gleum | reverse complement strand
CCATGGGTTCGAGGTTTTCGAGCCGCGCTTTCTTGCCGATTTTATCCTCGCCTGCGTCTGCATCATCGGTCAAATGGCCCACGTCGGTGATGTTCCGGACGTAGCGCACTTTGTAGCCGAGGAATGTCAGGTAGCGGAAAACGATGTCGAATGTGAGGAAGGTCCGCACATTGCCGAGGTGCACGTTGCTGTACACGGTGGGGCCGCAGACATACAGCCCGACGTGCGGGGGATGTAGGGGCGCGAAGGGCTCTTTTTCCCGCGTGAGGCTGTTGAGAATGTGCAAGGTATCCATGTCAGCTGGGGGTGTGTTCTGCCGCCACCCGCGCCGTCCATGCCTCCAGCATGACGTGCGTGAGGCGGGCCAAATCCGTCGCCGGCGCCCACCCCCAGTCGCGGCGAGCCGCACGGTCGTCGATGGAGCGCGGCCACGAATCTGCAATCGCTTGGCGGTGGTCCGGACGGTAGTGGACCGTGAATTCGGGAACCTCCTGCCGGATGGCGCGGGCGAGTTCTTCCGGCGTAAAACTCATGGCCCCCATGTTGTACGAGGTCCGCACGGTGATGGACTCCGCCGGGGCGTCCATCAGCTGCAACGTCCCAGCCACGGCATCCTCGATGTACATCATGGGCAGCGCCGAATATTCGCGTAGGAAGCACGTGTACGGAGCGCCGGAGGCGGCGTATTGGAAGATCTCGACGGCATAATCCGTCGTGCCTCCGCCGGGCAGGGACCGGTGGCCGATGAGTCCGGGATAGCGCAGACTCCGAACATCCACGCCGTAGCGGCTGTGGTAGTAGTTGCACCACCATTCGCCCGACTGCTTCGAGATGCCGTATACGGTGGTGGGGTCGAGGCGCGCGTCTTGGGGAACTGCGTCCTTCGGGGTGGCCGGGCCGAAGACGGCGATGGAGCTGGGCCAAAAGACCCGCTGCACCCACCCTTGCCGGGCCGCCTCGAGCACATGCAGCAGCGACCGCATGTTCAGATCCCACGCCAGCAGCGGACGCTGCTCCCCCGTGGCGCTCAGCAACGCCGCCAAATGGTACACGGTGTCAAAGGACCTCGACCGCAGCACGGCTTCCACTGCATCTCCGTCGGTGGCGTCGAGCGAGACGAAAGGGCTGCGCAGCACGTCCTCATTCTCCGGCATGCGGATGTCCGCTACCACCACATTTTCTGCACCTTCACGCGCTTGAAGAGCAAGCACAAGTTCCACGCCGAGCTGACCGGCCGCTCCGATGACGAGGTGATTTCCCATGGCTTCAAAGTTAGCGCCGCACCTCGAACAGGCACGCATCGCCGTAACTCAAGAAGCGGTAATCCGCGTGCAGGGCATGGGCGTACGCTGCGCGCCAAACCTCTCCCGCCACCGCCTCGACGAGGCACAGCAGGGTGCTTTCGGGTTGGTGGAAGTTCGTAATCAAGGCATCCACGGTCCGGACCTTGTAGCCCGGAACGATCATGAGCGAGGTGGCGAACTCGAGGCCATCGCTGGCCTCTGCGGTGTTGCAGGCCCACGCGGCGGCCTCCCGCAGTCCCCAGCCCAGCTCCGCAGCATGGTCGGCGGCGCTTTCCCGGTGGATCCATTGCCGCACTTCGTCCGGCCGCCGCCCGGTCCGGTGCCATTCTACGAGGTACCAAAAAGCGCTTTCGAGGGTACGCAGCGTGGTGGTCCCCACCGCCACCCGGCCCGCATCGGGGGCCTCGGCCAACGCCCTCAGGGTATCTGCTGTTAGGATGCACCGTTCCGCGTGCATCGTATGGTTTTCAGGTCCGCCCTCGTCGAGGGGGCGAAAGGTGCCCGCCCCGACATGGAGGGTCACCCGCTGGACCGGAAGGACGGCGTGGATCTCTTTCCACAGCGGTTCATCGAAGTGGAGACCGGCCGTAGGCGCCGCCACGCTGCCGGCGTGGGTGGCGAATACGGTTTGGTACGCCTGCACATCGGCCTCGGTATCCTCGCGGTGCATGTACGGCGGCAACGGCACCCGGCCCAGGCCTTCGAGGACGTCGGTCCAAAGCGGTGGCGGTGCTTCCGGTTCGCTGAGCGCCCAACGAAAAGCGATGCGGCGCGTGCCCACATCGGCCCCGACCTCCCGCGCCGTGAGCTGCCCGCGCTCGCCCGTAGCCGTTGTGAATTCCGCAGAGGCTTCACCGCTGGTCCAGCGGCGCGCTCCCCGCACGAGACATGTCCAAGTCACCTCGCCGCGCGCGGTCAAGGCAGCCTCCATGGCCAGCCCCACGGGCTCGAGCAGGAAGACTTCAAGCGCACCTCCGGTGGGTTTGGTCAACAAGAGCCGCGCCCGAATGACGCGGGTGTCGTTGACCCACAAGGCAGAGTAACCTGCGAGCAGGCGCGGGACGTCCTGAAAATGTGCGTCTTGCATCCCGCCGTCCGCACGCACCACAAGCAATTTGCTCGCTGAACGGGGTTCAACGGGGGAGATGGCAATCGCTGCCTCCGGCAGGTCGTAGCTGTATCGGCTCACTCTTCGGCCGAACGCAAGTCCTCGAGGTCTGCAGCCTCAAGCATCGCATTCGAAATCCGGGCATACGCCCCGCCGCGTGCACGGGAGAGCAAATTGAGTTGCTCGTTCGCAAAGTCGGTTTTCTCTGGGGCCTCGTTCACGCGGCTCGCGCTCACGGCCCACACTCCGACTTCCCCTTGAATGGCGGGCGAAACCGTGCCGGGAGCCATGCCCAAGGCATGTCCGACCACTTCCGGCTCCGCGCCAGCTCCTGCTTGTGGGATGGAGGGGAACTTCAAGCTGATCGCAGCCGCGCTGGCCACGGTGCCCTGCACCGCCGAAGCGATTGCACTCAGGTTGTCACCTACCATCAATTCAGCGTACTTCTCGGCCTTCGCTTCCTTGACGGCTTCTGCACGCATGATTTCTTCCACGTGCTCGAACTTCGGTTCGCCCTTTTGCTTCTTCCGGTCGAGGTAGGCCACGACGTAGGTGTTGTCCGCGAGTACAGGGGTAGAAATCTCGCCTTCCTCGGCAGAAAACGCCCAAGAAATCACCTCACCAGCAGTTTGAAGTCCTGAGATGGACGTCGCATCCCGTGTGATGTCTGTCGCAATGTTCGTCGGGTAGCCGGCCTCTCCTGCCGCGGCGAGGAAAGCCTCTTTGTCGGTGATTTCGATGGCGAATTCACTGGCTTCGCTGTAGGCTGCACGAGCCGTTTCTTGCGATGGCGTGAGTTGCTTGGTCACAAATGCCACTTCGACCCGGCGCTGCGGCGGCGTGGTGCCCATCGCTTCTACGATGTGCAGGCCGTAGCTGGTCTTCACTACACCTACGGTTCCAGCGGGGTTGTTGAAGCTGAAGTTCTCAAACTCGGGAACCATGCGGCCGCGCGGGAAGAAATCGTAGAATCCTCCGGTGGATTTCGAGCCCGGGTCGTCGGTGTGTCGTGTGACGAGGTCTTCGAACTTTGCACCTTTTGCAAGGGCCTTCCGGATGCTGTCTGCGCGCGCTTGCAGGGTTGCCATCTCAGCGGCGTTGTTCACGTCGTTCGCCTTCAAGAGGATGTGGCGGCACTTCGCCGAGTCGGACTCGGTCTTGAAGCCCAGGACGCGGGCAATCCGGAACTCTTGGCCCTTGATGTAGGGGCCTACGAGGGTGCCTGCCGCGGCATTGAAGAAGCCAGATTCTGTCGGGTCGGTGGCCAGTTCATCTGCCGTATATCGCATCCGCTGCATGGGTTGCCCGGTCAGATTCGAGACGAACAACGAGTCGCTGCTGGACGCAGCCCACCGAGCGCGGATGGAGTCCAATTCCGTTTTGTACACCGCAGCATCGGCTTCGGTTGCCTTCACGGGAATGCGGATGAAGGTGATGTCACGGCCCTCGCGCTGGCGGTACTCGGGGTCCGATTTGTGCGCATTGAAGTAGGCCTTGACGTCGGCGTCCGTCACCTCTACTTCTTCGTCAGGGATGGAAGCGTAGGGCTTGACGACGTAGTCAAAATCCACCGTCCGTGCCCCCGCGAGGTAGTCGTGCTTCGCCTCGATGCTGTTCGCGAACATGCCGCTGACAATCAAGCTCTCGTGCTTTTCACGCACGCGCTTCGAAGAAATCAACTTTCTGTAGGCCAAATAATTCGCCTTTCCCTCGGGCGTGCCCAGCATGGACTGGAAGTTTTGCTGCCAAAACGACTTCGCTTGCGGATCGGAGAAAAATGCCCGGCTCAAGTAGGGCGAATAGGCGTCTCCGAAGATGAGTTCTTGGTATTCCTCGTCGCTGACCGTCAACCCGAGTTCGTCGAGGTTGTCCTTCAACAGCAAGTCCGTCGTCATGTCGGACCAAACTTCTTCTGCAAGTTGCGCGCCCTCGAATCCGAGCTGGCGGCGCATTTGCAATTCGTTTTGGTACTCTAACGCGGTGATTTCTTCCCCGTTGACCACCCCGATGGTGCGGTTTGTTCCACGCCCGAAGAGGGCCATTACAGCATCGTAGGGAACCAAGAAGCCCAGCATGCCCAGACCGATGAAGGCGATGAGCAGGCCTTGGCGTTTGCGGATGTTTTCAATCAAGGACATGGCGAAACGTCTAGAAATTCAGGTGCGCGAAGATACGTGATTCGGTGGCAGGTACGTCGGTGGTGGGCAGGAGGTTACAACGGAGACTCTGCCGTCCCCTCCGAACCCAAATGTCGGATCCGCAAGATGCCGATGCGGTGGGCTTCCACAGCCTCCACTTCGAGGATGCAGCCCGCCAGCGGAAGGGTGTATCCCTCTTCAGGGATTTCTTCTGCATGGTGCAGGACCAGGCCCCCCAAGGTCTCGTAGGCGTCGTTGAGTGGCAGTTCGAGGCCGTGTCGTTCGTTGATGTCTTCCACGTGCAAGCGGGCAGAAAAGCGCCAACATCCCGGTTCGATCTCTTCTTCGATGTCGTCGGGCACGTCGTGTTCGTCTTCGATGTCCCCGAGCAACTGTTCCATGAGGTCTTCCATCGTCACGATGCCCGAGGTGCCCCCGAACTCATCCACGACGACCGCGAGATGCCGCCGCCGCGCAATGAATCGGCTCAACACCTCGTCTGCCGCCATCGGTTCTGGAACCACGAACGTCGGATGGAGCACATCGCGCAGGGAGGCCGGTCGTTTGAACAGGTCCTTCGAATGGAGGTACCCGATGATGTGGT
>CAMCYM010000123.1 GCA_945883885.1 Chryseobacterium gleum | reverse complement strand
CCGTTGCAAACCGCACACCGGGCTGATTGCGTGTGAGTTCCTGCTTCCTTCGAACGAGCGTAAGCTGCAGGAGCAGCAGCTCGTCGAAGGCCAAACGCCGCCGCGCGTGGGCCGCTGCGGCGGCATCTGCCGGAGCATGCACCGCCCGCACCGCCGTCTGCCGATCCCACAGACGCGACTCTTCCCGCAAGGCCGGTGGCAACGGGTCGGACACCTCAAACCCCGGCGCTTCGAGCAACGTCCGCACGAGCCGCGCAATCCCGGCCGAGCCCAAACCGCGTTGCCCCAGCAACACCGTCGAAGGATAGACCGGCTGGAGGCCTTGCCCACCCCGCTGTTCAAACGTCGCCGCCAACTCCACTTCAGGATGGGGAATGCTCCACCGGTTGCCGTACCGCTGCGGCTTGCCATAGACCACCACCTGCGTTCCCACCGGCACATGCGCCACCGCCCACGCCCCGCCCTTGAACCACACCAAATCGCACTCGCCCGTAGCATCGCGGAAACGGGCCACCGTCCGCCGTGCCCCAGCCGCTCCCACCTGTTCGATTTTCAAGACCACCCCAGCGAGTTGGACGCCCACGGCATCCGAGGCGATGCTGGAAATTTGGGCAAAACCCGTACGGTCTTCATACCGAAACGGCGCATGCAGCAACAAATCCCCGAACGTCCGGATTCCCAGCTCCCCAGCGAGCATTTCTGCACGCTTCGGACCCACCCCTTTCAGCAGGGCAATCGGGGTCTCAAGGAAGGGATGCTCCATCATCCCCGGCCCCTCAGGCCAACATCCGCACCGGCGCCTCGAGGAACCCCTTGAGGTCCTGCAGGAACGCCGCACCGGTCGCCCCGTCTACCACGCGGTGGTCGCAGCTGAGCGTCATCCGCATCACCGATCCCGGCACCACTGCACCGCCCTTGACCACCGGCACTTGCTGCACGCCTCCTACCGCCAGAATGCAGGCATCCGGGGGATTGATGATGGCCGTAAACTCTTCGATGCCGAACATGCCGAGGTTCGAAATGGTGAAGGTGTTGCCCTCCCATTCCGCCGGCTGCAATTTCTTTTCCTTCGCTTTCGTCGCCAGCGCCTTCACTTCGGTCCCGATGGAGGAAAGCGACTTGCCGTCTGCGTGGCGCACCACCGGTACCAGCAACCCATCTTCCACGGCCACTGCCACACCGATGTGCACGTGGTAGTTCGTGCGGATTTTATCGCCGAGCCAGCTGCTGTTCACGGCCGGATGCTTTTTCAGCGCGAGCGCTGCAGCCTTGATGACCAAATCGTTCACGCTCACCTTCACCCCTCCTCCTGCGTTGATGGTGGCCCGCGCCTCCATCGCCGCATCCATGTCCACTGAAATGGTCAGGTAGAAATGCGGTGCGGTGAACTTGCTTTCCGCAAGTCGGCGCGCGATGGTTTTCCGCATTTGGGTCACCGCCACTTCCTCGAACGACTCAACACCTGAAACGGCCCCCGCTGCCACCGGTTGTTCCCGGTAGGCCTCGATGTCCCGTCGCACAATCCGACCACCTTCACCCGTACCACGCACCTTCGCCAAATCAATTCCGCGCTCCGACGCGAGTCGGCGGGCGAGGGGAGAGATGGGGGCGTGGGGTTGAGATTGAGATTGAGATTGAGATTGAGGTTGAGGTTGAGGTTGAGGTTGGGGGGTTGCGACCGGGGTCGGGAGGGTGATGGGGATGCCCGAACCTTCCGCTGCAAGCAGGGCACTGATGTCCTCGCCTTCCTTGCCGAGGATGGCTAACAAGCTGTCCACCGGGGCAGTAGAGCCCGTCTGGACTCCGATGTGCAAGAGCACGCCGTCGAAGAAGGACTCGAACTCCATCGTGGCCTTGTCCGTCTCGATTTCCGCGAGAATTTCCCCGCTCTTGACGCGGTCTCCGACCTTCTTCAGCCAGCTGGCCACGACGCCTTCGGTCATGGTGTCGCTGAGTTTGGGCATGCGAACAATTTCAGCCATGGTGCACAGGTGTGAATGCGCGAAATTCAGGAAATGGAGAGGGCCAAAACAAGAACGAAACCGCTATAAATCAATCGTTCACGAACGGATAATGCGGGTCTGTGTACACATCTTCGTACAGTTCCGACGGATCGGGAAGCGGGCTGGCCTCGGCGAAGGCAATGGCCTCCTCGACGACCGCCTTGATGCGCTCCTCGGTGGCTTCGAGGTCGGCAGCGGCGGCCCACTTCGACGCAAGGATCACTTGGCGGACGTGCTCGATGGGGTCTTGGTCCACGTACTCCGCCACTTCTTCCTTCGTCCGGTACTTCTGGGGGTCCGACATGCTGTGGCCCTTGTACCGGTACGTTTGGATGTCGAGGAGCGTCGGGCCATCGCCTGCACGACCACGTGCCGCGGCTTCCGCAATGGCCGCGCATACCGCTTCCGGACGCATGCCGTCCACCGTGGCCGACGGCATCAAGTAGCTGGCGCCGAGGACTTCGAGGTCCACCACGTTCGAGGTGCGCTCGACCGAAGTGCCCATGGCGTACTTGTTGTTCTCGATGATGAAAATGACCGGCAACTTCCAGGTCATGGCCATGTTGAAGGTCTCGTGGAGCATGCCTTGGCGGGCCGCTCCGTCTCCCATGAAACAGACGGTGACGTGGTCTTCGTTGCGGTACTTGTCTGCGAAGGCGATGCCGGCCCCGAGTCCGATTTGGCCCCCGACAATCCCATGACCCCCGAAGAGGTTGCGCTCCTTGTCAAACATGTGCATCGAGCCCCCCTTGCCCTTGCTCAGCCCCGTGCGGCGGCCGTAGAGCTCCGCCATCACGTACTTCGGGTCGGTGCCGAGCACCAGCGGATGGGCGTGGTCGCGGTACGCTGTAATCACCCGGTCGGTCGGTCGGATGGCTTCCCGCATGCCGGAAAGCAGGGCTTCTTGTCCGATGTACAGGTGGCAAAAGCCCCCAAATTTTTGTTGGATGTACAGCTGGCCACAGCGTTCTTCGAACCGGCGCATCAGGTACATTTCCTCAAACCACCGCAGGTACGTTTCCTTTCCGTGCAGCGCTTCCTTCGCTGCTCCGCGGGGTGACGACTTCGCAGGTGCCGCGGCTGGCGCGGGTTTCGCGGTCCTTACCGGACGTGGGGGGGTAGCCATGGTTTCCATCGGGTTGACCGCAAATATAACCCCCGAGGGGATGCCAAAAATGCCCCCGACGCCCCCCACCGTGTGCCGGTTGCAAAAGGGTGTACGATGTACACCGGCAACAAAATCGCGCGCACGGTTCGTACTTTCGGGGGCATTGAACCTGCCGGAATGCCTGGGCCCCCTGGAACCGATCGGACTTGCTGATCTCCAAGGTGCCGAACTCATGAACCGCCGTGACACCAAGTTCCCGGTGATGAACTCCTGGATTCCCGGGGTAGTGGAGGCGTGCGCCCCGACCTACCGTGTGCTCGAAGTGAACGGCGTTCGGGCGGCGGGCTACCGCAACATCTTCTTCGATACGCCTGACCGGCGCTGCTGGTCGGACCACGTCCGCGGCCGCGGCAGCCGGTTCAAGGTGCGGATCCGCAACTACGGCGAAGGCGGAAGCACATTCCTTGAAATCAAGCGGAAAACGGCATCGGGCCGCACCGTGAAGGAGCGTTGGCTGCGGGATGCCGCGGCTGCGTGGGATGCGGCTTTGACGTCGGAAGAGCTCGCTTTGCTGGCAAACCGTTTGCCCGAAGCAAGCGGTTGGACCCCCTCGCTGCGGTGCGACTTCACCCGGGCCACACTCGTTTCCACCGAACGCGGAGAGCGGATTACGGTGGATGTGGACTTGCGGTTTGCAGATGCACGGCGCGCCGATGGGGGCGCTGCGGCTGGCGGTTTGGCCATCTTGGAAATCAAGCAAACCCGGGTGGACCGGAATTCTCCTGCCCACCTGGCCCTCGATGCCCACCTCGGCGCACCCGTGCCGCTCGGCAGACCTACTTCGCTTTCGAAATACATCCTCGGCCTGGGACTGCGCGCGCCCGGCCTGCATCCGCGCACCTACCGTCCGGTGCTTCGTCAACTCCAAGCCTCGATAGACCCATGAGCCCATTTCTTGCGACTTCGCTGATTCCCTTCGCCATCAACCTGTTGTCCGCGTTGGTCCTTGTGCTGTTCATCTACCACGCGAAATCCGGACGCCGCGATTACGTCTTCACGTTTCTGCTGGTCTCGACCACGATCTTCCTGCTCTGCAACACCCTCTTCCACGTGGAGATGAACCTGGCCTTCGCGCTCGGGCTGTTCGCCGTGTTCGGGATCATCCGGTACCGGACAGACGCCATCCCCACGCGCGAAATGACCTACCTCTTCGTGGTCATTGCCCTCGCGGTGCTCAATGCCCTGGCTCCAGCTGCAGAGGGGCCGCACGTCCTGTGGGTTCCGAACGCGTTGGTTTGGGTGCTGGCGTATACACTCGAACGGGTCTGGAAGGTGCGGCACATCGCCACGAAGCTCGTAGTGTATGACCGGGTCGACCTCTTGCATGCCGGTCGGCGTGCCGAGCTCATCGCCGACTTGGAGCAACGCACCGGGGTGGAGATTGTGCGCCTCGAAATCGGGAAAGTGGACTTGCTGCGGGACACCGCAGTCATCCGAGTGCATTTTGACGGCGACAAACAGCCCGACCACTTCGAGGCCACGGCAAGCTCTGGAGACTGAGCGGCCTCAGCGGCGAAGCAGCACGACCGCGTGGGCGCTGACCCCCGCTTCGGTGCCTACGAATCCTAACCTTTCCGTGGTCGTGGCCTTGACGCTGACCCGGTCCACGTCGATGCCGAGGATGTCCGCAATGCGGGCCCGCATGGCCGGAACGTGCCCGGCGACTTTCGGCCGCTGCAAGCACAGCGTACAATCAAGGTTCGCCACCGACCAGCCCTTCGCCAGCACAAGCGCATGCACGCGCTCGAGCAACAACGCGCTGTCGATGCCTTTGTAGGCGGGATCGGTGTCCGGAAAATGGTGGCCGATGTCGCCGAGCGCAAGCGCACCCAGCATGGCATCGCACACGACGTGCAGGATGACGTCCGCATCGCTGTGGCCCACGGCCCCTAGCTCGTGGGGAACTAAGACCCCTCCCAGCCAAAGCGGGTAACCCGGGGCGAGCTGATGCACATCGTACCCGTAGCCGATCCGCAGGTCATCCGTCATTCCGGCACGTCCTGACCGCCAGATCCGACCAAATCGGCGAACTGCAAACGCAGCGTAAACCGGAGGGTGTTTGCCAACGGATTCTGCAGGCGGGTAGAGATGAGGTAGCTCAAG
>CAMCYM010000122.1 GCA_945883885.1 Chryseobacterium gleum | reverse complement strand
TACAACGCCCTCGCCACCACGGACGACGGCTCGTGCACCTACGCCGCTGCCGGCTTCGACTGCGACGGCAACCCCACGGTCATCAACGGTTGCACGAACCCGATTGCGTGCAACTACAACAACGCCGCCACGAACAACGACGGCTCCTGCGATTACCTGAACACGACGACCCTCCCGGTCGGCGCATCGAACCCCTGGCTCGTCGGTTTGACGGTGACGGGCACGCCGCTCGCGCCGTATGCCGCCGGCTGCGAAACGAACGGCGGTGTCAACCCGAACCTCGCAGTGAACGGGGTCATCCTCGGCAATGGTACCGGCGGATTCCAGTACCTGAGCAACATCACGGACCCCACGGGACTCCTCGGATCGCTCATCCCGGTGGCCAGCGCCACGGCCTTCAGCATCTGCGGTGACAATGTCGCCATCCAGCTGGCGGGCAACACGCTCTTCCTCGCGGAAAACAACGGGGTGTACAAGACCATCGTTCCTGTCCAAGGCAACCAGTACCTCTGGGTCGCGCCGATGTCGTCCTTCAACCTCGGTTGTGGCAACCCGGCGGCTTGTAACTTCACCGCTGCCTGCGATTTGAGCGTGGCGTGTACCTACCCGCAAACGGGGTACAACTGCAACGGCACCTGTGTCGCGGATACGGACGGGGACGGCATCTGCAATCCATTCGAGATTGTGGGCTGCCAAAACAGCACCGCAGACAACTACAACCCGAATGCGACCGACGCGGGCTTCTGCCAATTCAACGGTTGCAACGATGCCACCGCAACGAACTTCGATTCCACCGCAAACACGAACGACGGGTCTTGCACCTACCTCGTTACGTTCCGCGTGAACATGTCTGACGTGACGGTCAACGCAGCCGGCGTGCACATCGCGGGCAGCTTCCAAGGCTGGAACCCGGGCTCAACGGACGTGCCTGCTGTAGGCTACGGTGTCCATGAAGTGACGCTGCAGCTTCAGGCCGGCGACTACCAGTTCAAGTTCGTCAACGGCAACAGCTGGGGCCAAGACGAAAGCGTCGGTGCATGCGGAAACGGCGGCAACCGGACCATCACGGTGGGCTCGAACGCCACCACGGCTGCATCTTGCTTCGGCAGCTGCAACCTCTGCCCGGGCTGTTCGAACCCGATGTACCTCGAGTACAACCCGTTCAGCGGTGCGGACGACGGATCATGCCTGACGGCGATTGTGGAGGGCTGCACGTACGCAGATGCGACGAACTACAGCGCGGCTGCAAACGTCGACAACGGGTCGTGCACGTTTGAGGCCAGCTCGTGCACCGGGGACCTGAACGAAGACGGAACGGTGGGAACGCCGGACCTTCTCATGTTCCTCGCAGCCTTCGGGACGAGCTGCCCGAACTGAGGCATCGAAAACACTGAAACTGTGCGAAAGGGCCGCCCGCTGGGGCGGCCCTTTTGGCATGGAAATTGAAAGAAAACGCTAAAGAACACGCGCAGACTTGAACCATGTGCGCGGGAGTTCCGTAATTTGGTGGAAAACTCAGAACCCATGAAGCAATTCGCTACACTCGCCCTCGCCCTCGGAATGGTGGTGACGGCCTTCGGCCAACAAGTGGCCACGGGACCTGCAATCGCAGTGGACAAGGACGTGCACGATTACGGCACCATCAAGCAGGGTGCGGACGGCGCATGCGTCTTTACGGTGACGAACACGGGCACGGAGCCCCTGCTCATCGCGACGTGCAAAGGCTCGTGCGGCTGCACGGTCCCGAAGTGCGACACGGCGCCCATCGCACCGGGTGGCAAGTCGGAGATTTCGGTGGTGTACGACACGAAGCGCGTCGGCCCGATCAACAAGAGCGTGACGATCACCTCGAATGCGGGGAACGAACCGACAAAGGTCATCCGGATCAAGGGTACGGTGGAAGGCACCGAGGCCGCTCCGGCGGGCGGTGCTCCGGTGAAGCCGACCACGACGGGCGCACCGGCGAACAAGCAGTAATTCCGACTTAATCGGAGTGGAAAAGGCCTCGCAGTTGCGGGGCCTTTTTCGTGGGCCACCACCGCCGGTGGCATTTCGCTGCCTCGAAGAAGTTCCCGAACTTTGCGACCGCCATGCGCACAGACCTTCCCACCACGTACGATCCTACGGCCATCGAGTCCCGTTGGTACGCCCACTGGCTTGAAGCGGGCCATTTTCATTCCGAACCGGATGCGCGCGAGCCGTACTGCGTGGTGATTCCACCGCCCAACGTGACGGGGGTGCTGCACATGGGCCACATGCTCAACAACACCATCCAGGACGTGCTGGTGCGGCGGGCGCGGATGCAGGGCAAGAATGCATGCTGGGTTCCGGGCACGGACCACGCCTCCATCGCGACCGAAGCGAAGGTGGTGCGGCGGTTGCGCGAGCAAGGCATTCGCAAGGCGGACCTGAGCCGCGAGGCATTCCTCGAGCACGCGTGGGAGTGGACGCGGGAGCACGGCGGCATCATCCTCGAGCAGTTGAAGAAGCTCGGGGCGAGTTGTGATTGGTACCGGACGCGGTTCACGATGGACGAGAAGTACTCGGAGAGCGTGATCGACACGTTCATCGATCTGCACAAGAAAGGACTGGTGTACAGGAGCGTGCGGATGGTGAATTGGGATCCGGTGGCGCTGACGGCGTTGAGCGACGAGGAGGTGCTGTACCGGGAGGAGCGCGGAAAGCTGTACCATGTGCGGTACCGGGTGGTGGGCGAGCAGGAAGAGTGGCTCACGGTGGCGACGACGCGGCCGGAGACCATCCTCGGAGATACGGCGCTGTGCGTGCATCCGGACGATGCGCGGTACAAGCACCTCGTGGGAAGGACGGCCATCGTGCCGCTGTGCGGGAGGGAAGTGCCGGTGATTGCGGATGCGTACGTGGATCCGGAATTCGGGACCGGATGCCTCAAGGTCACGCCGGCGCACGATGCGAACGACTACGAACTGGGCAAGACGCACGGGCTGGAGACCGTCGATGTGCTCAATGCCGACGGGACGTTGAATGCGGCGCCGTATGCTGGCATGGACCGGTTCGAGGTGCGCAAGAAGATCGCGGTGGACCTCGAGGCGGCGGGGCATTTGGTCAAGGCGGAAGACTATACGAACAAGGTGGGGCGCTCCGAGCGCACCGACGCGGTCATCGAGCCGCGGCTTTCGTTGCAGTGGTTCGTCCGCATGTCGGATTTGGCCCGCCCGGCCCTGGAGCATGTGCTGGACGACACCGTCCGCTTCCACCCGCCGAAGTTCAAGAACAGCTACCGGAACTGGATGGAGCACATCAAGGACTGGTGCATCAGCCGGCAGTTGTGGTGGGGCCACCGCATTCCGGCGTGGTACTTCGGGGATGGGCCGGACGATTTCGTCGTGGCAAAAACCGAGGAAGAGGCGCTGCAGGCGGCCCGCGCAAAGACCGGGCAGGACGTGCAAGTGCGCCAAGACGAGGACGTGCTGGACACGTGGTTCAGCTCGTGGCTTTGGCCCATCAGCGTGTTCGACGGCTTCTACCGCGAGGACGAGGTGGGGTACTACTACCCGACGGCGGACCTGGTGACGGCACCGGAAATCATGTTCTTCTGGGTGGCCCGGATGATCATGGCCGGATACGAGTACCGCGGCCGCGAGCCGTTCAAGAACGTCTACTACACCGGCATCGTGCGCGACAAGCAGGGGCGGAAGATGTCCAAATCCCTCGGCAACAGCCCCGATCCCATTGCCCTCATGGAGCAGTACGGGGCGGACGGGGTGCGGGTGGGCATGCTGTTGACATCCCCGGCCGGGAACGACCTGCCGTTCGACGAGAAGCTGTGCGAGCAGGGGCGGAACTTCGCGAACAAGATTTGGAACGCGTACCGGTTGACGGCGGGGTGGCAGGTGGATGCGGGGTTGTCGCAGCCGGAAGCGGCGCGCACGGCGGTGGCGTGGATGGAGAGTCGGTTGCACGAAGCGGTGGCGGAGTCAGAGGTCCTGTTTGCCGAGTTCCGGCTGAGCGAGGCGCTGATGGCGACGTACAAGCTGGTTTGGGACGACTTCTGCAGCGTATACCTCGAGCTGGCCAAACCGGCCTACGGACATCCCATCGATCCGGTGACCCAGGCGGCCACCGGCCGGTTGTTCGCGGAGGTCTTGAAGTTGTTGCATCCCTACATGCCGTTCATCTCCGAAGAACTGTGGCACTGGGTGGCCGAGCGGAAGACGGCGGCGGACGACCTCTGTGTCGCGGCGTGGCCGGTGGCCGGAACGCCGGATGCACAGCTGCTGGCCGACTTTGCTTTCGCGCAGCGCATCATCGCCGAAGTTCGGACGGTGCGCAACGACAACCGCATCGGGCCGAAGGAGCCGCTCGTGTTGTACGTCAAGGCGGGACCGGACTACCCCGAGCGGATGGAGGCCGTCGTGCAGCATTTGGCCTTCCTCGGCGAGGTCCGCGCGACGGAAGACAAGGTGGCGGGGAGCTTCGGCTTCGTCGTGGGCACCACGGGGTTCTACATCCCGTTCCAGGCGGACATCGACGTGGAAGCAGAACGCGCGAAGCTGAACAAGGACATCGCGCACCTCGAGGGGTTCTTGCGCGGGTTAGACGCGAAGCTTTCGAACGCGCAGTTCGTGGCGAATGCGCCGGCTGCGGTGGTGGAGCTCGAACGGAAGAAGGCGGCCGATGCCGCCGCGAAACTCGACGTCCTGCGCGCCAAACTCGCGGAGTGGGGGTGAACATTCCGGGCCTGCGGGTTGTCGTAGGCCCATGGAAGGACGTACAAAAACGGTCGCCGTTGTAGGCGACAGCGCTGGGATCGGTGCGGCGTTGCGGCGGAACCTGCTCGCGGCCGGCCACCGGGTCATCGGTGTTTCGCGGACGGGCGTCTCAGAACCGGCGGAGGGCTACCTCAGCCTCGTCTTCGACGCGGTGGCGGCGCCCTGCGATCTCGCGGCGTTCACCGAGTCGCTCGACGGGCTTGTATACTGTCCGGGCACCATCGCCCTCAAGCCGTTCCGCGGCATCCGGCGCGAGCAGTGGATGCACGACCTCGAGGTGAACTTGCTCGGCGCCGTTTCTACGTTGCAGGCGAACGAGCCGCTGCTCAAGCGTTCCCCGTCGGCCTCGGTGGTCTTGTTCAGCACGGTCGCCGTGGGTACAGGACTCAGTTTCCACGCCAGCATCGCTGCGGCAAAAGGCGCGGTCGAGGGCCTGACCCCCTCGCTCGCAGCCGAATGGGCGCCGGGCATCCGCGTGAATGCCATCGCCCCGTCCCTCACCGACACCCCGCTGGCCGCGCCGCT
>CAMCYM010000121.1 GCA_945883885.1 Chryseobacterium gleum | reverse complement strand
GGTTCCGGCGGCGTTCACGATGGGCGTGGCGGCGTTCGGGGCGCATTGGGGCGAGGGGCTGGGCGAAATGGAACACGCGCTGCTCTACCTCATCCCGTTCGCGGCGCTCGTCCTTACCGGGGGCGGCCGCTTCGGGTGGGACAAGAAGTGAGCGTGAGCGCAGCGTTGCCGGAATGTAAAGTTTAACACTCCCGCAACACCGGCGTTGCGCACAGACAACCGAAGGGTTACCGAGGCTTTACTGGGGGAGGAAAGGTCTGCGGAGAACTTGCACCCGCAACCCAAATCACTTTCCCATGCGCTCTTTCTTGCTGACCACGGTGTGGATCTTGTGCACTGCAGCGGGGGCTTTTGCCCAGTACCCCGCTCCGGATGCATCCGTTCCGCACCATCCGTTCCACCACGGCGTGGCCTCAGGCGACGCCCTGTCCGACCGGGTCATTCTCTGGACCCGCGTGACCACGGCTTCTGCTGCTCCCCAAACCGTCCATTGGGTGGTTTCCACGGAGGCGGACTTGACCCCGGTGGTCGCACAAGGCGATTTCGTCACCGGGGCCGACCGGGACTATACCGTGAAGGTGGACGCCAGCGGCCTTGCAGCGGATACGTGGTACTATTACGCATTCAGCACGGCAGAAGGTACCTCTCAGGTCGGTCGGACGAAGACGCTGCCTGCGTCGCTTACGAACGCGGCGGATTTCCGTTTTGCGCTCGCATCCTGCGCGAACTACGAAGGCGGATTCTTCAACGCCTACCGCGCGATTGCCGATCGGAACGACCTCCAAGCAGTGTTCCATGTGGGGGACTATACATATGAATATGGTGCTGACGTCTACGGCAACTCCATCGCCGGGCGGACCCACCTTCCCGAGAACGAGACCATCTCGCTCGCTGACTACCGTGCGCGCCAGAGCAACTACAAGCGCGACATCGATTTGCAAGCTGCGCACCGCCAGTACGGTTGGTACATGAGCTGGGACGATCACGAGACCGTCAACAACGCGTGGGCCGGTGGCGCACAGAATCACAATGCGGCCACGGAAGGAGTTTGGGCGGACCGGTTGCAGGCGGCGTTGCAAGCTTATTACGAGTGGAATCCCGTGCGCGACATTCCGTTGACCGGCGCGGGCGTGCCGGCATTCCGTTCAATCGAGGTGGGAGATTTGGCCAAATTCTACTTCCTCGAGACCCGGGTCCACGCCCGCAGCGAGCAGGTGGAAGTGCCGAACGTGAATCAGTTGTATGCAAACCCGGCCGCGTACCTCGCGAATCCGGCAAACCTTCAGGGCATCTATTTGGCAAACGCCGCGGCTGCTTCTCCGGCGCGGACCATGCTGGGCGCGGACCAGAAAGCTTGGTTGGCGGCTGAGTTGGCGGCGTCGAATGCGGCGTGGAATGTGATCGTGAACCAAACTGTCATGGCCGGCCTGCCCATCGTGGACCTCAACGCCCCGCAAGCCGGGCTCGGAGGGGCTTCAATCGCACAGGCCTTCGCCGCGACGACTGGCGGGTTGGACATCGGAGACTTCGTTGCGCTCAGCTACGACAACTGGGACGGCTACCAAGCGGACCGCGCGTGGCTATACAACACCCTCGCCGTGAACGGCGTATCGAACCCGCTCGTGCTGACGGGCGACATCCACAGCGCTTGGGCGAACACCCTGGTGAGCGATTTCACGACGGGCGCGACCATCGGTGCGGAGTTTGTCACCACCCAAATCGCGGGCGATGTGCGCAGCTTCGGCGTGCCGGACGACAGCGTCAAGACGCTGATTCCCTACGTCGAGCACTTCCGTCAAATGGTCAGCGGATTCACCGTGGTCGGGTTGGATGCCACCAAGGCACAAGCCGACTACTACAATGTGCGTTCCACGGCAGGTGTGCCCGCAACTTGGAACAACTTGGCCGGGACGACGGGCATTGAAGACCGCGATAACTGGACCTTGCAGCACGATGTGAGCATGGTCAGCTACTCGGACACGTACCGCGATGTCCTCGCGCCGGCCTTCGGTTTGGACACGATTCCGCGGAATGTGACCACCGCAGCGACGGCCTTGCCGGTGGTGGAAAATCCTGCCCCGCTCGCAGCGGATGCGGAAGAGGAAACGCCGGGGGACTTCACCTTCGTGCTGTTGCACAACAACGACGGGGAGTCGTCCCTCGGCAACATCGACCACTTCGCTTCTGTGCTCGGCACCGAGCGGGCGGCGGCCGATGCTGCGGGCCTTCCTTCGTTGTTCGTGAGCAGCGGCGACAACATGCTCGCCGGGGCCATCCTCGGGCTTTGGCTCGACGAGAGCGCCCAACCGACGGGCACGCCCTACGACGCCATCGCCCTGTCCATGCTCGACTACGACGCACTGGCCATCGGCAACCACGAATTCGACTTCGGTCCGGACGCGCTCGCGGCGTTCATTTCGTCGTTCACCGCTTCGCAACCGCCCTTCCTCAGCTGCAACCTCAGCTTTGAGAACGTGCCTTCGCTTCAGGCCTTGGTCGACGCAGGCCGCATCCTGCCGAGCACGGTGGTGGAGCGGGACGGCGAGCAAATCGGCATCATCGGAGCCATTACGCCAGAGCTCATCGGCATCACGAGCCCCGGCGCTACGACCATCAACCCGGACATTGTAGGTGCCATTCAGGCCCAGGTGACTGCGTTGGAGGCGGCTGGGGTGAACAAGATTGTTCTCATCTCGCACCTGCAGAGCATCACGAACGACATCGAACTCTCAGCGCTGCTCAGCGGCATCGACATCGTGGTGGCTGGCGGCGGAGACAACTATTTGACGAATGACGCGGGGTACAACGGCCCGCACCCGGTGTTTGGCCCCTACCCCTACCAGGTGATGGATGCCAGCGGTGCAACCGTACATATTGTAACGACGGTCGGCAACTACACCCACCTGGGTGCGCTGACTGTGACCTTTGACGCGAACGGACTGGTGACGAACACCCATCCGGAGGTGAGCGGCATCCGCCAAGTGGACCTCGGCCCGACGGCCCCTTCCGATGCAGCGGTATACATGGCCGTGGTGCAGCCGGTGCAGGCGGAACTCGCTGCTCTTGCCGCGAACGGAGCGACCTGCGTGACCCAAATCGACCTCGACGTCCGCAAACCCTTCGTGCGCTCGCGGGCAAACGGCATCGGCAACATCGTGGCGGACGCGTATTTGAAGGCCGGAAGGGATTTGGCCACGGCAGACCCCACGATTCCCATGCCGGTCCTCGGCATCGCAAACGGCGGCGGCATCCGTTGCAACGGCTACGGCTCGAGCCAAGGCTGCATCTACCCCGCTGGCTACACGCTGACGGAGGTGGACATGAACGACATTCTGCCGTTCGCAAACTTCATCGCGGTACTTCCCTCGGTGACTTCCGAGCAGCTGAAGCTCGTCTTCGAGAACGCGGTCAGCAAGATCACGCTGAATCCGTTGACGGGCGCGATCAGCGGCGATGACGGGCGCTTTGCCCAAATTTCAGGCGGCACCCTTGTTTACGACGTCACCGCAGCGCCTTACGTGAACAACCCCGCAGACTGCAGCACCACGTTCGGCGGCCTCCGCGTGAAGAGCTTGGTCCTCGATAACGGGCTGGTCATCATCGAAAACGGCGTTCCTGTGCCGGGTGTTTCCATCCCGGTGGCTACCGTGGACTTCACGGCAGGCCTCGGCGGTCCGGCCGGCTTCGGCGGCGACTGCTACCCCTGGGGGACCGAGGTGTTCGTCGGCTCGACGGTTCGGGCTGCGGATGCGTTCATCGACTACTTGACCCTCGACCTCGCAGGCACCGTGACCGACGTGGCGTACCAGGCCTATCCGCCGGTGACCACGGGCCGCATCCAGGTGCTGTTGCCCGCCGCGTGTGCGGATGCCACGGCCTGCAACTTCGGCGCAACGGCGGCTTGCTTGTTTGCCGACGTGTGCGGCATCTGTGGTGGAAATGGCTCGACCTGTGCGCCGGGCTGCACGGACGCGACAGCATGCAACTACGACGCGAATGCGGTGACGGACGACGGCTCGTGTGTGGTGGGCACGTTGGAGTCGCCCTGCACCTTGGCCTTCCAAGTGGCCTATTCAGAAGACGATGCGGAGGAGAGCCTGAATCCGGCGTCTTCCTTCTTCGGCACGCCGTACATCGATAGTTCGGACCTCGAATTGACGCAAGACGGTTCGGACAACCAAGCCGTGGGCATCCGGTTCCGCAATGTGAACATCCCCGTCGGGGCGACCATCACCTCGGCCTACTTGCAGTTCACGGTCGACGCCCTGCACAGCGGCGTGACCAGCGTAAACGTGGCGGTGGAAGACGCAGTGGCCCCGGCTGCATACAGCACATCGGTGCCATTCGGGATTTCGTCGCGCCCCACCTTCGGCAGTGTGCCGTGGGACTACATTCCGGCTTGGACGGTGGTGGGAGCTGCAGGCGCAGACCAAGCAACGCCCGACCTGTCTGCCCTCGTGCAGCACGTCGTGGATTCGGAGGGATGGGCATCGGGCAATCCGTTGGCCTTTGTGTTGACGGGATCGGGCCGTCGTGAGGCCGAGGCCTACGACGGGGTTCCTGCGTCTGCTCCGGTGCTGCACGTGGAATATGCCATCGTACCGGTGGCCTTGGGCTGCACGGATGTGACGGCGACGAACTTCAACCCCGCTGCGGTGGAGGACGATGGGTCGTGTGCATTCGCCGCGGTATTCCCGGTCGTAGATGTCAACGATGACGCGGAAGAAAGTGTAAATCCGACTTCGAGCTTTTACGGTACGCCGTACCTCGACAGTTCTGATTTGGAGTTGACGCAGGATGGGGCGGATAACCAAATTGTGGGCATCCGGTTCCAAGGCGTGAGCATCCCCGCTGGGGCTACGGTCACCGCCGCTTATGTGCAATTCACAGTGGATGCGCTCCACAGCGGAGCGACGTCGGTCCAAGTGCAGGTGGAAAGTGTTCCGAATGCGGAAATTTTTAGCACTACGGTTCCGTTTGGAATCAGCAGCCGTCCGCGGTTTGGCGGGGTCAATTGGAACAACATCCCGGCCTGGACGACCGTGGGAGCGGCAGGCACAGACCAAGCCACTCCGGACTTGACTTCGCTGGTGCAGCACGTGGTGGATTTGGAAGGATGGTCCGCAGGAAACGCGTTGAACTTCCTCATCACGGGATCGGGCCGTCGGGAAGCTGAAGCACGCGACAGCGGACCGAATACGGCGCCGCGCTTGTATGTGACGTGGAATGCTCCGGCTGCTGAAGAGGAGCAAATCGTGGGCTGCATGGATGCTGCTGCGTGCA
>CAMCYM010000120.1 GCA_945883885.1 Chryseobacterium gleum | reverse complement strand
GACCTGCGTCTCACCGGCATGACGGTCGACGCCTTCAACGGCCTCGTGGACGCCCAAGCGGATGCCCTCTTCCGGTTCGCACTTTCGCTGACCGCGGACGAGCACGACGCGGAGGACGCTGTGCAGGATGCCTTTGAGCGCTTGTGGACCCGGCGCCACGACGTCGACCCGACGAAATCAAAGAGCTACCTCTTCACCACCGTGCACCACCGCTGCATCGACCTCCTGCGCCGCCGCAAGCCCCGAACGCCGCTCGACCCGGCGCACGCGGTGGCCTCTGACGTGCCGCCGCACGACGTGCAAGCCCTGCTGCACAGCGCCCTCGAAGGCCTGTCCGAAGTGCAGCGATCCGTCGTGCTCTTGCGCGACTACGAAGGCTACAGCTACCAGGAAATTGCGGACATCACGTCCCTTTCGCTTGACCAGGTACGGGTCTACATTTTTCGCGCCCGGAAGGCGCTCCAAACCGCCCTCGGGCCCATCGACGCCCTCCTATGAACCGCCGTCTCCCCCCGCCCCCACCGGCACCGGACCGCGGCCCCTTCCTCACGCCGCCTCCCTCCCCCCCACGCACCTGGGACCACCTCAAAAAAACCCCTTCCACCTCCACAACCCCGGCCCTGCTCCCCGACTTCTCTACCTCCTTCCCAGACCGCACCCGCCTCTACCGCGCAGCTGCCTCGCGCACTCGGCCCACGGCGCACTTGCGCTGGGCCGCAGCTGCCGCCATCCTCATCGGCGTCGGCATCGTCAGCTGGTGGCCGCAGGAACAGGGCGCTGGCTCCGCCAGCTTGATGGAACAGGGTGCTGGCGTTGCCAGCACTGAGATTGCAGAGATGAGGGATGAGGGCGCTGGCTCCGCCAGCTTGAGGGAACAGGGCGCTGGTGTTGCCAGCGTTGAGATTGCAGAGATGAGGGATGAGGGCGCTGGCTCCGCCAGCTTGACGGAAGAGGGCGCTGGCGTAGCCAGCACTGAGTTGGCAGAACGGATGGATGCACGTGGGGCACCGCATTCCCAACCTCAATCTCAACCCTCAACCCTCACCCCTCACCCTCAATCTCAACCCTCAACCCTCATCCCTCATCCCTCACCCCTCACCCTCAACCCTCAACCCCAACCTCAACCTCAACCTCAACCTCAACCCCAACCCCAACCTCAACCCTCAACCCTCAACCCTCAACCCCAACCCCAACCCCTCCACCAGCTGCGCGCCGCAGCGAGCTACTGGTTTGCGCAACTAGGGGAACGGGCCGTGGAGCGGACGGGGGGAAGGTTTGGATGGAAGCGGGCGGAAGAGGCCGAGGACATCATGGTGGTGTACCTCGGCGGATTGGAGGTGCTGGCGATGACAGATTTCGAACGAACAAAAACTGAAGAACCATGAAACTGACACATACCCTTTGCGGCATGCTGAGTGCCGCGGGCGTTTGGGCTGCCCCGGCGGCAGCCCTCCCCACTCCTTTCGCCTTACCGGCACAGGCCCTGTCTGCGGACACCACAACGGTAGTGACCATCGAAAACCTTGATACCCTGCGCGTTGAGAAGCGCATTGTCATCCGCATGCGGGACGGCGAGGGGGACACGTTGGTGGTTCAGGTGGATTCGACGCTCGGCAAGGGAATCCAAATCGAGATGGACCTCAAAGAGCTCGAGGACATGGAAGACATGCTCGAGGAGCTGGAAATGGGTTTAGATGCTGCCTTCACAAACATCGAAACAGATGTGGATGGCGAGACCGAGTGGGAATTCAAGATCCCCCTCGGGAACGATGCGCCGTCCGGTGACGACGGAGAGGGCATCCGTGGACTTTGGAAGGGCTTCTCATTCGGAACGGGGCTGTTTTACACGTCCCCCAACGCCATCGCGCCGGGCCTGCCCGAGGTGTCGGAATGGGGAACCCCCGCGGCTTGGTCTCTGGCGGACGACCGGGTCGGGTCGAATTGGCGCATGGAGCTGAACCCCATCGAATACCGTGCGAAGCTCATCGGCGAGCGCTTCGGCTTGACGACGGGCTTCGGCATGGACCTCTGGCGGGTGGGCGTCGAGGACGGCGTCAAGCTCACATTCGCCGATGCCGCAGCCACCACGGGGCTCGAGGCCGTGGCCGTCGACTCGCTCAACATGCGGCGCCACGCCTTGCGGGCCGGGTGGGTGCGCGTTCCATTGCTGCTGGATTTGCACACGTCGAAAACGTCCGGCGAGGGCTTCCACCTCGCTGCGGGAATCGTCGGCGGCGTGAAGCTCTACAGCAGCTACCGCCGCGTCTACGAAGACGCGGTCGGGGGCGACTGGAAAGAAAAGTACAAGGGCTTCGGCGTCAACCGATTCGCCGCGTCCGGACGGATTCAAGCGGGGTTCAAGCACGTCTCCCTCGTAGTGGAAGTGCCCATGCTGCCGTTCTTCGAAGGCGAACTGGAAAACAACGTCGGAGCGGTGACCGTGGGCCTGCACTTCGGATCGCACGAGTGAGGTGTACTTTCGTCCCATGGTCGGGACGCTTTACAACGCAGGAGCCGTGGCGCTGGGAGCCGCGGTGGGACTGGCGTTCCGCGGACGGCTGACGGAGTCGGGCAAGGATGCTGCATTCCTGGCCGCGGGGCTGTTCACGCTCGGGCTCGGGATTCGAATGGTGGCCGGGATGCAGCAGCCGCTCGCAGTGTTTTTCGCCTGTTTCGCGGGCATCCTGCTGGGCAGTGCGCTGGGGGTGCAGCGGCGGTTGGATGCGGTTTCGAGCCGTTGGGCGGGCGATTCGGCCGGAGGCGCAGACAACGGATTCCTCAAGGCGATGGTCCTGTTTTGTGCGGGATCGATGACCGTCATCGGATGCATGGAAGACGGTGTGCACGGGGAGCCGGGCGTGCTGCTGGTGAAAGGCACGATGGACGGCATCGCGGCGGCGTTCCTTGCGGCCGCGTTCGGGCGGGGGGTGCTGTGGGCCGCGCCGGGGGTGCTGGTGCTGCAGGGGGCGCTCACGGCGGCCTTCGCGGCCGCCGGAGGCCAAATGGACCCCGCGACCGCCGCCGAGTTCTCGTCGGTGGGTGGGATTTTGCTGGTCGCCCTCGGACTCGATTTGGTCGGCGTGCGGACATTTCGGATGGCCGACCTGCTGCCCGCCCTGGTGGTCCTGCCGGCGGCGGTAGCGGCCTCGCGCTGGGTGGAATCCGCACTGGCCGCACTCACCGCTGCAATCGGCTAACTCGCATGCCAGCAAATAAGTACGCCCTGCTGCGCTACCGGATCATCGACCGGTGCCTCACGAACAGCGCGCGGCCGTACCCGACGAAAGAGGACCTGCGCGAGGCCTGCGAAGATGCCTTGTACGGCGACGGGGGCGGCGACCGCATCAGCCTGTCTACGATTGAGAAAGACCTCTATGCCATGCGGTTCGAGGCGGAGCTGGGCTTCCATGCGCCCATCGCTTTTTGCCGGCTCAACCGCGGCTACCACTATACCGACCCGGACTATACCATCGCCGAGTTGCACCTGAACGACGACGAACTCGACGCGATTCGGTTCGCGGCGCGGACGCTGGTGCAGTTCCGGGATGTGCCCATTTTCAGTCAGTTTGGCGCAGCTATCTCGAAAATTGCCGACCGGCTCTCGATCGCGCCCAACCTCGATACTGCAGGCCTCGAAGACCTCGTCGCATTCGAATCCGCCCCGGCGCCGCACGGGCCCGAATGGCTCGCGCCGCTGCTCGAAGCGATCCGCGAACGGCGTACAGTCGAACTGGCCTACCGCAAATTCGACGGCAGTCCGGCTGCTACCCACGTCCTCGACCCGCACCTGCTCAAGGAATACCGCAACCGGTGGTACGTCGTCGGTTGGGAGGCCGCGCGCAGGGACTTCCGCACCTTCGGCCTCGACCGCATTGCTTCCTTAGTGCCCACCGGCGCTGGGTTCACTCGCAGACCGGACTTCGACGGCCGCACCTACTTCGCCTCGAGCTTCGGCATCACCACCCTCGCCGCTCCTCCCCTCGACGTCGTGCTCCGGTGCACCCCGGTCGAAGCCCGGTACCTCTCTTCCCTCCCCGCCCACCCATCGCAACGGCTGCACGAACGCGAGCCTGGCGTTTGGGAAGCTCGGTTTTCGGTCACTCCCAGCTTCGAGTTCCTCCAATTCATCCTCGGCCTCGGCCCCGCCGTGGTCGTCGAGTCGCCCCCCGAGCTGCGCGACCGCATCGCCGAGGCGTTGCAGGCCGCCTTGGCGCAGTACCGCTGAACTTTTTTTCCCAGAAAAATCACTGCGTAAATCCTTTGCGGAGTGGCTGTGTTCGTTTGTGGTGTTCAAAACCCTACGGCCATGTCCATCCCCCTCAACCCCATCGCCCTCGAGGCCCCGTCCTCGGTTCGGACCCTCGCCGATGCCCATGCATGGATCGAGCAGTTTTCCCGACCGGACGGGTTCAATACCCACGCGTGGTTCACTTTGAAGCGCCTGGCCCTGACCGTGTGGCGTTGCCGGTTCGAGCAGCGCCCCTTTCCAAGGACGCTGAACTACCTGCACCCGCTTTTCTACGAAATGATCCGCACACCCGAAGGCGTTTTGCTCGTGCCCGAGCGCACGGTACGCCGACCGCGCGACTGAGTCCATCCGCATCCAAATACCACGCTATAGCCCCGCGAAGTATTCACAACTCGGTGAATAAGTCGCGGGGTTCCGTGTACCTAAGACACTGAAAGAGAGCTATGTTTACCGTGACAATTCACAACGCCATCGACCCACTTCGTGTGTCGTAAGTTGTAGTTCGTCGATTGTTTTTATACATTCGTAGACAACCAACGCCTGCACCGTGCCACAATTGACCCGCACTCCCTTGCTGGAAGCCTTGCAGCACAAGCTGCACGGGAAGGGTGCGGATGCCATTGAAAGCGATGTGGTGCTCAGCTACACCGGCTCGCTGGACGGTGCCACGTCGGATGCGTTGTTGATGCTTGCGGAACGTGGGGTGTGGAGTGCAGGAGGGTCCCGCAAGGAGGTACGCCGCATTGCAAATGTGCTGATCGAATGCCTCGAGAACGTTCTGAGGCACGGCTGGGTCGATGACCGCGGTGAAACCCACCTCTTCCTGACCCTCGAGCGTACCCCCCTCGGCTACCAAATCCAAGCGGGGAACCTGGTCGATTTCGAAATGGCCGCTGAACTCCGTTCACGGCTTGTGGACGTCAACGGCATGGGCCACGAAGAACTGCGCCGGCGCTATGTGGAGGTCCTGTGCGACGGGAGCCTCACGGCGCGTGGCGGTGCGGGCCTCGGCCTGCTGAGCATGGCAAAAAAAGCG
>CAMCYM010000119.1 GCA_945883885.1 Chryseobacterium gleum | reverse complement strand
CGCGGTTTCGGACGGTGGTGGCGTCGACCATCGGTGGCAAGCTGTGGTGGGTCGAGGGGGTTGTCGAAGGAAGGATTGCAGAAGCTCCGCGCGGGGCCGGTGGGTTCGGGTACGATCCGGTCTTCGTGCCGGATGGGGAGGATCGCACGTTTGCAGAAATGGCCTCGCACGAGAAACATGCCATCGGACATCGGGGGCGGGCCGTGCAGGCGTTCATCGCGCGACTGGAATCGCGATAATGTGTTTTTAAAAAGTCAATTTTGCCCTGTATTAGCGCTTTAAACACGCGTTGTGCCCAATAAGTCCGCCACAGTCTTGCCGCGAATCCAGCAACTCCTCGCGGAGTTGGGGGAGAACATTCGTCTGGCCCGTTTGCGCAGAAACCTCAGCACGGCGCAGGTTTCAGAGCGCGCAGGTATGGCGCGTTCGACGCTGATGAAGATTGAAAAAGGGCATCCGGGTGTGGGGTTGGGCCAATATGCGAACGTGTTGAAGGTGTTTGGTTTGGAGCAAGACCTGCTTGCAGTAGCAAACGACGATGTGCTCGGCCGCAAAATCCAAGACGCCGGCCTTCAGCAAAGGGCTCGGGCCCCGAAGAAGCGGGCTTCACCATGAGCAACTTCGGAAGGAAACGCACCGTCTTCGTCTACGCAGATTGGGCCGGACTCGATGGGCCGGTGCGCATCGGAACGTTGTTCGCTGAGTTGCTCCGTGGAAAGGAAGTATTTTCCTTCTCCTACGATGGCGCGTGGTTGAAGCGGGCATCGAAATGGCAGAATGCCGTGTGCAAGCTTTCTCGAGCGCGCATCAGACCTTTCTAACCCGTCGATTTGATCGGTCTGCGATGGGAGAGCGGGTGCATTTTGCTTCTGCCATGACACTTTTAGGGAGAATGGACGGGCAGTGGGGGGCAAGCTATCTGGACCTTGTAGATTTCATCACCTCCCATGGGGGAAGGGCAGATGCGGATTTGGAACAGCTGTGGCGACGCATGGTGTTCAACATGTCCGTGTCGAATGCCGACGACCACTTGAGAAACCACGGTTTCTTGCTTCGACCCGAGGGCTGGGTGCTGTCTCCCGCATATGATTTGAATCCTGTCGAATCGGCAGCTGGGTTGACCTTGAACGTTTCCGGTACGGACAATTCCCTCGACCTTCTGCTGGCCTTGGAGGTCGCGCCTGCATTCCGGCTGAAGCAAGAGCGGGCTCTTGCCATTGTCGGTGAGGTGTTGAAGGGTATTCGGAAGTGGCGCGACTGGGCAGGCGAACGCGGCATTGCACAGTCCGAGTGTCGGAGAATGGGCAAGGCGTTCGAGCGGCTCCTCGGGTTCGACGGGGAAAGCGGTACCGGGTGAAGGCCGGGTGTTGCATCTTTGGGCCCGCGGAAGCGGGCAAACCCCCTGCCGCAGCTGCCCATGATCTACCTCGATTTCGAAGAGCCCATCCGCCAACTGCGCGAGCAACTGGCGTCCATCCGGCAAGTTGCGGAGCAGACGGACGTCGACATGCAATCGACGATCAGCGAACTGGAAGAGAAGATCCGCGAAGTCACGCGGACCATTTACGGCTCGTTGTCCGCCTGGCAGCGCGTCCAAGTGAGCCGCCATCCGGACCGTCCCTACGCGCTCAGCTACTTCAATGCGCTGACCGACAACCGGTTCATGGAGCTGCATGGCGACAGAACCGTGAAGGACGACAAGGCCATGGTCGGCGGTTGGGGCGTGATCAACGATCAACCGGTGATGCTCATCGGCCAGCAAAAAGGCATCAACACGAAGATGCGCCAGTACCGCAACTTCGGGATGGCAAACCCAGAGGGCTACCGCAAGGCGCTGCGACTGATGAAGCTCGCCGAGAAGTTCAACCGGCCGGTCATCACGTTCATCGATACCCCGGGTGCGTTTCCAGGACTGGAAGCGGAGGAGCGCGGACAGGGCGAGGCCATCGCGCGGAACCTCATCGAGATGTGCCAACTCCGCGTCCCCATCCTGTGCTTTGTTATCGGCGAAGGAGCCTCGGGCGGTGCGCTCGGCATCGGCATCGGCGACCGGGTGGTGATGCTGGAGAATACCTGGTACAGTGTGATTTCGCCCGAATCGTGCTCTTCCATCCTGTGGCGGAACTGGGAGCACAAGGTCGAGGCGGCCGAGGCGCTGAAATTGACGCCGGAGGACATGCTGGGCCAAGGGCTCATCGATGGCATCGTGCCCGAGCCGCTCGGAGGGGCCCACGCCGATCCTGCGGCGGCGCACGCATTCGTCAAGGCAGAGATCCTCGCACAGCTCCCGCGCTTGCTGGGCTTGAGCCCGGACAAACGCATCGATGCGCGGATCCGGAAGTTCTCTGCCATGGGTGTCGTAACCGATTGATTCCTAACAAAACCTAACCTTTCTGTGGTTTCGGTGCGAGGTGTGCACGGCGGTTGAGCCGATTGTGTAGTTTTGCGCCACAATTCTTACTTCGTATGAACGTGTTCACTTCTGTTTTCCGCCCGTATGTAGGCGCTGCGGCAGTTGCAATGTTGGCCGCCGGTTGCACCGGACTCGGCAGCATGGAAAAGGAAATCGAGGCCCTCGGCCTGAAGGCATCTCCGGAGCCGCTGATTCTGCGGGGTGGACAGGTGGAACTCGAAGTCACGGGCAAGTTCCCGGAGAAGTACTTCGCGAAGAAGGTGAGCCTGCAAGCCACCCCTGTCCTGACTTGGAACGGCGGGACGGCGGACTTTACCACTGCGCGGTACCAAGGCGAATCGGTCGCCGGCAACGACGAAGTGGTTCCGTTCGAATCAGGGAAGTCGATTTCATACACGGCCTCCATTCCGTTTGATCCGGCCATGGAGGACGTCGCGGAACTCGCGGTTCGTGTGACCGGTTCGAAGGGGTCGAAGTCCGAGACCTTCGCTCCGATTGCCATCGGCACCGGAGTCATCACCACGCCGCTGCTGGTGCAAGACGACGACCGCTTCATCCCAAGCGCAGATGCTTATGTGCGCACCACAACGCGCACGCTCGAGGCGGTTATCAACTTCGAGGTCAATAAATCCGTGGTGCGTCCGGCAGAGTTGAAAGACGCGGACTGGGTTGCACTCCAAAACTTCGCCCTGCTGGCTGCACGGGTGGACTCGCTGGAAATCAAATCCGTAGTGATTGAAGCATTTGCATCACCGGAAGGAGAAATCACGCTGAACGAGAATTTGGCCTCTGAGCGGGCTGCCGCGGCAAATGCGGTGTTCGGAGGGATTTTCACGAAGGCCAAGGTGGCGGCCCCTGCTGGCACCCCGGCGCTGCAGCCGAAGGGCGAGGACTGGGAAGGCTTCAAGCAGAAGATGCAGGCGTCAAGCATCGGGGACAAGAACCTGATTTTGCGTGTGCTCGAGATGTACTCGGACAAGAACAAGCGGGAAGAGGAAATCCGGAACATGGCGAAGACCTACAAGGAAATCGCTGAGACCATCTTGCCGGAGCTGCGTCGTGCACGCATCATCGTCACCTACGAAATCATCGGCTACTCAGACGAGCAGCTCCGGTCCATGGCCATGACCACGCCGGCAAAACTGACGGTTGAGGAGTTGCTGTACGCGGCGAAGATCACGGACGACATGAATTCGAAGTTGTCGATTTACCAGGCGGTGGCTCGGCAGTTCCCGACGGATTTCCGGGGATTCAACAATGCGGGCTGGGCACTCATGCAACTCGGCCGACCGGTCCAGGCAAAGGAGCTGTTCAACCAAGCCCTTGCGGTGAAGCGTGACAAGGCCGTCTTGAACAACGTGGGCGCGATGAAGCGCATGGACGGTGACAGCGACGGCGCCATGAAGTTGCTGAACGAGGCAGCCGGTGCCGGACCGGAAGTGAACTACAACAAGGGGTTGATCCTCATCGAAAAAGGCGATTACCCGTCTGCGATTTCGAACATGGGCAATGCGGGCACGGTGAACCTGGCCCTCGCAAAGATGCTCAACGGGGACTTGGCTGGTGCCCAAACGGTGCTCGGCAACGCAAAGACCTCGACGGCCATCGACAGCTACATCAAGGCCATCGCAGCGGCACGCGCAAACGATGTCGAAGGCACGAAGCGCCACCTAGCCGATGCCATTGCGAAGGATGCGAAGTTGCGCGACAAAGCAAAGCGGGACCTCGAGTTCCGCAACGTGCGCGCGCAGCTCGCGCTCTGACAGAAGATTTTATGCCAGACACGTCGAAAGGCACTCCACGCAGGGGTGCCTTTCGCATTTCTGCTCGCACGTAGGGCAGGTCAGCCGCGCAGTGCGGAGGAGGCGTGCCACAGGACCACTCCGCCGCAGACGCTGACGTTCAAGGAACGCTTCATGCCGTATTGCGGGATTTCAAGTGCGAGGTCGCACAAGGCAGCGGTGGCGGGGTTTACGCCGTGGACCTCGTTGCCGAAGACCAGTGCCCACCGCTCACCTGGTGCAGGTTGCCAGTCTCCAAGCGGCAGAGCGCCTGCCACCTGCTCCACGGCGGCGAGCCGGTAGCCTTCGGCACGCAGCGCGGCACAGGCGGTGGCGGCATCGGGAAAGGGGCGCCACGGCACGGTCTCGGTGGCGCCGAGGGCGCTTTTGAGGATATCGCGCTGGGGCGGATGTGCGGTGTATCCGCAGAGGTCGAGGCCTGCGCAGCCGAAGGCGTCGGCGGTGCGGAAGAAGGCCCCGACGTTGAGGCCGGAGCGGAGGTCTTCGAGTACGGCGCGCAGGGGAAGGCGGGGAGGGTTCATGGCGAATTCAGGCGGGGGTGCCGGTGCGCTCTTCGAGGAGGGCTTTCATGGCGAACCACTGGTCGCGCAGGCGGGCGGCCTCCATGAAGTCCATGTCGCGTGCTGCTTGGTCCATGGCTTTGCGCGCCTTGCGGACTTCGCGGCCGAGCGCTTCCGTGGTCATGGCCGCAAGCACCGGGTCGAGGGACGCGGCGGGGACGGCGGTTTCGAGGCCGGGTTCGGCGGCAATGTGGCGCGGCCGGTCGTCGATGAGGCCGGACTGCTCGAAGAGCGTGCGGCGTGCCTTGCGGATTTGCTGGGGAGTGATGCCGTGGGCGGCGTTGTAGGCCTCTTGTTTGGCGCGCCGCCGGCTGGTTTCATCGATGGTGGTGGCCATCGATTCGGTGATCTTGTCGGCGTAGAAGAGGACCCGGCCGTTGACGTTGCGGGCGGCGCGTCCGGCGGTTTGGGTCAGCGAACGGTTCGAACGCAGGAAGCCCTCCTTGTCCGCGTCGAGGATGGCGACGAGTGCAACTTCCGGAATGTCAAGGCCTTCGCGTAGCAAGTTCACGCCCACGAGGACGTCGAAGGTCCCGTCGCGGAGTTGGCGCAGGAT
>CAMCYM010000118.1 GCA_945883885.1 Chryseobacterium gleum | reverse complement strand
GGCCGCAGGTACAGCGTCAGGGCGGAGCGCAGGGTGCCTTCGCGGATTCCGCTGCGCAGGGCGAGCCGGAATAGGTCTTGGTCGGCCTCGAAGGCGAAGTCGTAGGCCGTGAACGCCGCCGTGGTGCGCAGGAACCAGCGGTCCCCTACCGTGTGCTTCCAAACCAGCGACGCGGTCGAATTGCCCCACGGAATCTTTGCGGCGAAGTCCGCCGTGCCGCTGGCAAACGAAAAGACGTCGCGGCCGGTATATCCGGTGAGTTCGAGGCGGTCGCGGTCGCTGAGCTTCAGGTCCGCCTTGAGGTTGAGGTCGTGGAAGAAGTACCCGGAGCCGGCGAAGGCACCGTCGCGCAGGAAGGGCCGGATGAGGGCATCGACGTAGGTGCGGCGGGCGGCGACGAGGAGGCCGGAGCGGCCGGGGACGATGGGGCCTTCGACCAGCGCGCGCGAGCTGATCAGTCCGATGCCGCCTTCGCCGCGGAAGCGGTCACTTTCCGCTGCGCGCATGGCGATGTCGAGGAAGCCGGAGACGCGCCCGCCGAGGGCGGCGGAGGGGATGCCTTTCGTGACGTCGACCGCCTCGACCGCGTCGGCGTTGAAGACGCTGAAGAAACCGAAGAGGTGGGCCGGGTTGTAGACGGGTGCGCCGTCGAGGAGGAGGAGGTTTTGGTCCGGGCCTCCCCCGCGGATGTAAAAGCCGGAATTGCCCTCGCCGGAGGACTGGATGCCGGGCAGCAGTTGCAGCGATTTGAGGATGTCGACTTCGCCGAGGAGGGCCGGGAGCCGCGCGATTTCTTCCGCCTTGAGCGACGTGCGGCCGAGGGCTGCGCCGCCGAGGGCGGCCTCGCGCTCGGCTTCCACCGTGGCGGCTTGCCCGATTTCCACGGCCAAGGGCTGCAACACGATGCGCTTCGGGAGCTGCAGGTCCTCGCCGGCCGGCCAAACCACAAGCGCGATCCGATACCCCACGGCACTGACCTGCGCCCGGCAGTCCAGGCCAGGTTCGTACGCCGGTAAGGCGAGGCGGAATGCTCCGTCCAGGTCGGTGGCGGCGGTTCCTGCCGGCCAAACCTGCACCACGGCGCCCGGGATCGGATCGCCGGTGGAGGCGTCCAGGACCACGCCGCTCAGGGTGGGCGTTTGGCCCGCAAGGGCGAGGGGAAGGAGGACCGCCGCGAGGACGGCGGCAAGGGTCCGCAGGGGTCCGCGCATGGCACGGCAAAGGTACTACCTTGCGGGCACCATGGGGCGCATCAAGACCCTGCTTTCCGCCGGCTGTGCCCTGCTTTTAGCGGCCTGTACGCCCGGCACTTCGTTCGACGATCCGCGCGTCTTCCGCTACAACGAAACGGCGGGAATTGCGTCGCTCGACCCCGCCCACGCCCGTTCGCTCGAGCCCATGTGGGTCGTAGATGCCCTCTTCGATGGCCTGCTCGAACTCGGCCCCGACCTCGCCCTGCAGCCTTCCCTCGCCGCCACCTGGGACGTCTCCGACGACCTCCTGACGTACACGTTCCGCCTCCGCGCCGGCGTCCGCTTCGCCGCGGACCCCGCCGTCCCCGGCCTCGAACGCGGCCGCCCCGTCACGGCCGCCGACGTGGTCTACAGCCTCGAACGCCTGCGCGACCCCGACGTCGCTTCGTCCGGCGGCTGGATCCTCGACGCCCTCGACACCACCGCCGCCGGCCGCGGGCTCACCGCCCTGGACGCCGCCACGGTGCAGTTCCGCCTCGCCGCACCCTTCCCGCCCTTCCCGGGCCTGCTCGCCACGCCCTATGCCTCGGTGGTGCCGCGAGAGGCCGTGGACCACTACGGCGCGGAGTTCAGGCGGCATCCGGTGGGGACGGGGCCGTTCAAGCTCGCCTGGTGGGAGGAGGACGTCGCGCTGGTGCTGCACCGGAATCCGGATTACTTCGAACGGGACGCCGACGGGGTACAGCTGCCGTACCTCGAGGCGGTCCACATCGACTTCGCCACGGACCCCGGCGCCGAGTTCCAAGGCCTGCTGCAGGGCCGCTACGATTTCGTCAGCGGGCTGCATCCGGCGTACCTCGAGGAAGCGCTGACGGAGTCGGGCGAGTTGCGCCCCGAGCTGGCGGACCGCATCCGCTACGTCCACACGCCTTTCCTCAAGACGGACTACATCGGCGTGCTCTGCGACCCGTCCTTGCCGGTCGCGCGCAACCACCCGCTGCTCGATGTCCGCGTCCGCCGCGCGCTCTCGCTGGCCCTCGACCGCGCGTCCATCGCCGTGCACCTCCGGCGCGGGGCGGTGGAGCCCACGGACCGCTTTACGCCGCCCGGCTTGCCCGGCATGGCGCGGGAGGGCGGGGTGCGGCGCGATGTGGAGGAGGCGCGGCGGTTGCTGGCGGAGGCGGGGTTTCCGGGCGGCCGCGGCCTGCCGGAGATTGCGCTGGCGACGACGTCGGATTATGCGGACCTCTGCGCCGCGCTGCAGCACACATGGGCCGAGCTGGGGGTGCAAGTCGCCGTCGAGGTGCTGACGCCGGCGGTCCACCGCGAGCGGGTGGCGCAGGGCGAGGTGATGCTGTTTCGCAAGTCCTGGCTCGCGGACTATGCGGATGCCGAGAATTTCCTTGCCACGTTCGTGTCCTCCAACGCGGCCCCGGCCGGTCCCAACTACACCCGCTATGCCTCGCCCGCGTACGACGCGCTGCTCGCGTCGGCGATGCGGACGCCGGACGCTGCCGAGCGCACCGGGATGTACCGCACCCTCGATAGCATCGTCGCGGCCGAGCTGCCAGTGATTCCGCTGTTCCACGACCGGGTGGCCCATTTTGTGCGCCACGGCATCACGGGCTGGACGGTGAGCCCGGTCAACCGGCTCGACCTGCGCCGGGTCCGGAAGGAGCGTGTACCTTCGCCCGGCCATGACGGAGCTGCTGAAAATTGACGCGCATACGCACATCCTGCCCCGGGAACTGCCGCGTTGGACCGAGAAGTTTGGCTACGGCAACTTCATCCACCTCGAGCCCGGACGCCCGGGATTCGCACGGATGATGCAGGGCGATCGGTTCTTCCGTGAAATCGCCTCGAACTGCTGGGATGCCGAAGAGCGCATCGCCGAATACGCCACCCACGGCACGCGGGTGCAAGTGGTTTGCACGATTCCGGTCATGTTCAGCTACAACGCGAAGCCGGCCGATGCCCTCGAGGTAGCCCGCTTCCTGAACGACCACCTCGCCGAACTCGTGGATCGGCATCCGGAGCAGTACATCGCGCTGTGCACCGTGCCGATGCAAGACACCGACCGCGCGATTGAGGAGCTCGAACGCGCCCGCGTCACCGGCCACCGTGGCGTCCAAATCGGATCGAACATCAACGGCCTCAACCTCGGCGAACCCCGGTTTTTCCCCTTCTTCGAGGCCTGCGCCCGGCTCGGCATGGCGGTCATGGTCCACCCGTGGGAAATGATGGGCCGCGCGGAGATGGAGAAGTACTGGCTCCCTTGGCTGGTCGGCATGCCCGCAGAAACTTCGCGTGCAGCGTGCTCGCTGATCTTCTCGGGCGTCCTCGAGCGGTTGCCATCCCTTCGGCTGATGCTCAGCCACGCGGGCGGCTCTTTCCTGCCCACCCTCGGCCGCATCCAACACGGCTTTGACTGCCGGCCCGACCTCGTGGCGGTGGACAACCCGGTGCCTCCGACCGCCTACTTAGGCCGCTTCTGGATCGACAGCGTCACGCACGACCCGCGCCTGCTCCGCTACTGCCTCGATTTGGTCGGCAGCAACCGCATCTGCCTCGGCTCGGATTACCCCTTCCCGCTCGGCGATCTCGGCATCGGGGCGTTTATCGCGGAGATGGGGCTGCCGGAGGAAGACCTGAGGAACATCTATGCGGGGGCGGCGTTGGAGTGGTTGGGGATGGGGGGGGGGCTGCGCGCCAAAGATTGAGGTAGGGAGCGGCGCTGCGCGCCGGGGGGTGAGGGACGAGGCTACGCCTCGCGGGATGAGGGATGAGCGAGGCTGCGCCTCGCGGGACAAGGGGTGAGGGTGTGGGATAAGGTGCCGATTTTCCGTTATTTTCGGTTGAACGAAAAACCACGTTGATGGACTTGATTGAATCCAATCTCAACCAGATTCAGGTGCTTTGCGCAAAGCATCGGGTGAAGAACCTGTTCGTCTTCGGGTCAGTTTTGGGTGAAACTTTCAATTCAACGAGTGATGTGGATTTCCTGGTCGATTTCAATCGAATACATGTCAGTGAGTATGCGGACAATTATTTTGATTTAAAGGAAGGGCTCGAAGCGCTTTTGCATCGCTCTGTGGACTTGCTCGAAGAACATGGGTTGCGCAATCCGTACGTGCGACGGCAGGTCGAACTTGAAAAGCGCCTGGTCTATGGAGGGTAAGGTCGATGCTTGGTTGTTTGATGTCCTCAATGCAATCAATGAAATCGAGTCTTTTTTTGAGGGCAAGCCGATGGATTTTTTGGTTTACAGCAAGGATATTCGAACGAAGCGAGCCGTGGAGCGGAACATTGAAATCATCGGAGAAGCGGTGGGTCGGATTTTAAAGCACTCGCCAGACATCGCAATTGAAAATGTAAGGAACATCGTGGGAACGCGGAACCGGATCATCCGCAGCTACGACAGCATGGCGGACGATCTGATTTGGTCGATTGTCGTCCACCGCCTTCCTAAACTGAAAGCCGAAGTGCAGCAGCTCCTCGCGTGACGTGTAAAGGACCGGGAGGGGAGGTGCGCATGCGGGTGGGTTTCTTCGTTTTCCAAGCAACCTCGGCGGGGGGCTGTGCGTTATCTTGAGCCGGGCAGCTGGCGCGCACACCCTCCATGGAGCAGGAACTCATCGACCTCATCGAGGCATGCAAACGGGACGACCGGAAGGCGCAGCATCGGCTGTATGCCCGGTTTAGCCCGTTTCTCTTCGCCGTGGCGGTGCGGTACACGTCCTCGCGGGACGATGCCGAGGACGTGCTGCAAGATGCTTGGGTGAAGGTGTTTCGCCACATCGGTTCGTTTTCGCGGCACCACAGCTTTGAAGGGTGGCTGCGGCGGATCGTGGTGAACACGGCCATCACGCATTACCGCCGGAACACGAAGCACAGCCACCACCTCGATGTGGAGGAGGTGCAGTCGACGCCGGCGGATCTCGAGGCGGCGCGGGAGTCGGAGTTCACGCGGGAGGAACTCAACCGGGCCATCGCGGTGCTGCCGCCGGGCTACGGGCAGGTGTTCCAGATGTACGTCATCGACGGGTTCCGGCACCAAGAAATCGCCGATATGCTCGGCGTGGATGTGAATACGTCTAAGAGCCAACTCAGCCGTGCCCGCGGCTACCTGCAGCGGGTGCTGGCAGGGATGTCACGAATTGCAAGAAAACCA
>CAMCYM010000117.1 GCA_945883885.1 Chryseobacterium gleum | reverse complement strand
GGATGCGGGGACGTACGCGGTGCTGGTGTCGGTGGCGGGGTGCACGTCTTCGGCGACGGCGTTCGAGGTGGAGGTGGTGGAGCCGGTGCCGGCGTCGGTGGGCGGGGATGCGGAGGTAGAGGTCTGTGCCGGGGTGCCGTTCTCGTTTGGGGCCGTGCCGGAGCCGGGCGCGCAGTGGGTGTGGCAGGGGCCGGCGGGGTCAAATGGGACTGGGGCTGGAGCGCAGTGGAGCGATGCGGCGGCGGCGGCGGGCGATGCGGGGTGGTACGTGTTAGGGGGGGTGCTGGACGGCTGTCCGATGCTGCAGGACAGCGTCGCGCTGGTGGTGAACCCGATTCCTGCGGCGCCGGTGCTGAGCGGGGCAGGGACGTATTGCGAAGGCGATGAGGTGGTTTTGCAGTCGGTGGCGGGCGGGCCTGTGGTTTGGTCCGGCCCGGCCGGGGCGCAGGCCCAAGGGCAGGACTGGACCCTCGCTGACCTGGAACCCGGCATGAGCGGCACCTACTCCGCCACCACCGTGGTGAACGGCTGCATTTCGCCTGCGGCCACGCTCATTGTGAACGTCGTGGCGCTTCCGGAATCGCCGTTGAGCAATTTCGAGTCCCCGACCACGGTCCTTTGTCCGGACGAAGTGGCTGAGTTCGTGGTGCCGTTCTACGACGCAGCATATGCCGCGGAATGGACCTACACGGCGCCGGGAGGCGCGCCCGTGCCCTTCGGCACCGGACCGGGGACCACGTCGGTGGGCGATGGACTGTACACCGTGGTGCTCGAAACCGGTGCCCCGTGCTTCCTCGAGGCCGTCGGGACGTTCACCGTGGTGACCGACATCTGCGACCTGCTGATCCCGAACGTGATCACCCCGAACGGCGACGACTTCAATGCCGCCTTCGAGATTCCGGGTCTGCACCGGTTGCCGGGGACGCGCTGCACGGTGTTCAACCGCTGGGGAACGGCGCTGTACGTGCACGAGGATTTTGGCGCAGCCGAAGGCTGGGCCCCGGAGCCCGATGGCACAGCCGAAGGCACGTACTTCTACGAGTTGCTGCTTCCGGTGACGGGCGGCAGCCTGCGCATCGCAGACGCGTCCGGGGTGCGGGAAGTGACCCTCGATCGGCCGGTGCGCTTGACGGGAATTTTGACCGTGCTGCGTTGAGCGCCGGGCTATCTTTGTGCCTCACCGCGTCTCCACGCCGCTCGACCATGAAAGACACCCGCGTAGCCGACCTCATCGCCGCCGAGCTCCGGCGCCAAACCGAAGGCATCGAACTGATCGCCAGCGAAAACTACGTCAGCAGCTCGGTCCTTGAAGCCCAGGGCAGCATCCTGACGAACAAGTATGCCGAAGGCCTCCCCGGCCGCCGCTACTACGGCGGGTGCGAGGTGGTCGACGCGGTTGAGCAGCTCGCCATCGACCGGCTGAAGGCCCTCTTCGGAGCGGAATGGGCAAACGTCCAGCCCCACTCCGGAGCATCCGCAAACGCCGCGGTGATGCTCGCCTGCCTGAAGCCGGGCGACGCCATCCTCGGCTTTGACCTCGCCCACGGCGGTCACTTGACCCACGGCTCGCCCGTCAACTACTCCGGCCGACTTTACTCCGCGCATTTTTACGGCGTGGAGCCCGATACCGGTCGGATCGACATGGACAAGGTGGAGGCGAAGGCCCACGAAGTCCGTCCGAAGCTGCTCATCTGCGGCGCTTCCGCTTACAGCCGCGACTGGGACTACGCCCGGTTCCGCGCCATCGCCGACGCGGTAGGCGCCCTGCTGCTCGCCGACATCGCCCACCCCGCCGGCCTCATCGCTGCGGGCCTGCTGAACAATCCGGTGCCCCACTGCCACATCGTGACGAGCACCACCCACAAGACCCTGCGCGGCCCGCGTGGCGGCATCATCTTGATGGGCAAGGACTTCCCGAACCCATGGGGCCTGACGGGTCCGAAGGGTGATGTGCGGCCGATGTCGTCGCTGCTCGACAGCGGGGTGTTCCCGGGGATGCAAGGCGGGCCGCTCGAGCACGTCATCGCGGCGAAAGCGGTGGCCTTCGGCGAAGCCCTCGAGCCCGGTTTCCGGACCTACATGGAACGGGTGCGGCTGAACGCTTCCACATTGGCGGCGGAATTGGTGGCCCGCGGCTATGATTTGGTCAGCGGCGGAACGGACAACCACCTGATGCTCATCGACCTGCGCAACAAAGGCGTCACCGGAAAACAGGCTGAGGCCGCCCTCGGAGCCGCGCACATCACGGTGAACAAGAACATGGTGCCGTTCGATACGCAATCGCCGTTCGTGACCAGTGGCATCCGCATCGGCACCCCTGCCGTCACGACGCGTGGGCTCGGTCCGGCGGACATGGCCTCGATTGCCGAGTGGATCGACGGTGCCATCACCCACGCCGGTGACCCCGCGGCCCTGGCCCGCATCGGCGCCGCTGTGCACGCGCGCATGGCCAGCCTCCCCCTCTTCGCCGAGGATACGGCCCCGGTCGCCGCGCAGCACTGAGGCTGCAGGAAGTCCGCGAGGCCCTGCCCGCCGCTCAGGAATCCACGGCGCGGTCCACGGTCAGGACCCCGGGAACGGAGCGGAGCTTGTCCTGCAACTCGGCGAGGTGCACGGTGTCGTGTACGAGCACCACGGCCCGGCCGAAGAAGGTCCCGTCCTTCGACTCGAAGCTGATGGCCCGCATGTTCACGCGCATGTCCTCGGAGATGACGTGCGTGATGGCAGAAACGAGGCCCACGTCGTCGAACCCGGTGAAGGCGAGCGTGACTTCGAACTGCGTAGCCGCCTTCGAAGCCCACTGGGCCTTCATGACCCGGTAGGCGTACTTCGATTGCATGTTCGTGGCGTTCGGGCAGTTGCGCCGGTGCACCTTGATGCCACCGGTTACCGTTACGAACCCGAACACCTCGTCCCCGGGAATGGGGTTGCAGCAGGTGGCGAGGCTGTAATCGAGTTGTTGCATCCCTTCGCCGATGAGCAGCGTGTCGCCTTTGCCGGGAGGCGTTCCGGTCGCGGGGGCCACTGCCGGCGCATTCGGCTCCGGCGCAGCGGGCACAGTCTCCACCTTCTCCCATTCGATGCGGCCCTTGTCGGCACGGAAGGGGGGCAGCTTGTCGAGGTCGATGCGGTCCGTGGCGATGCGGTAGTAGAGCTCGTGTGGGCTGTCCTGCTTGAGCCGCCGCGTGAGCTGTTCGAGGTTTGCCGTGATGAAGTCGAGTCCTTCGCGGCGCATCCATTTGCGGAGCCGCTCCTTGCCGTCCTCGGCGGTGGCGCGCTCCGACTCGCGCAGGGCGTGCCGGATTTTTGAGCGGGCACTTGCGGTGACCACGTAGCCCAGCCAATCCTCTTTCGGGGACTGCTTGCGGGAGGTGATGACCTCGATTTGGTCCCCGCTCGACAGCACATGCGAAAGCGGCACGAGCCGGTGGTTCACCTTGGCGCCGATGCAGCGCATGCCCACTTGGGAGTGCACCCGGAAGGCGAAGTCCAGGGTCGTCGCACCCTTCGGCAGCGTGAACAGGTCGCCGTGCGGGGTAAAGACGTAGATCTCGTCGCTGTAGAGGTTCAGCTTGAACTCGTCGATGAACTGCAACGCATCCTCTTCGCCGCTTTCGAGGATTTCGCGGATGGAGTTGAGCCAGCCGTCGAGCCGCTTTTCGCCGGTGGGGGCGGAGTCGTCCGGGACCGGCGCGCCGTTCTTGTAGCGCCAATGTGCTGCGAGCCCTTTTTCCGCCACCTCGTCCATACGGCGGGAGCGGATTTGGACCTCCACCCACTTGCCCGTCGGCGACATCACGGTCGTGTGCAGCGATTCGTAGCCGTTTGCCTTCGGCAAGCTGATCCAGTCGCGCAGCCGGTCGGGGTTCGGTTGGTAGTAGTCGGTCACGATGCTGTACGTCCGCCAGGCGTCTGCCTTTTCGCGCTCGTAGGGCGTATCGAGGATGATGCGGATGGCGAACACGTCGTAGACCTCTTCGAAGGTGACGCGCTGCTTCTGCATTTTTTGCCAAATGCTGAAAATGCTCTTCGTCCGGCTGCGCATCTCGTACTCCAGCCCGGCCACGTCGAGCGCCCGCCGAATGGGCAGGGTGAACGCGTTGATGAACCGGGTCCGCACGGATTGCGTTTTGCGCAACTTCGACTCAATGTCGAGGTAGGCTTCCGGCTCTTTGTACTTGAGCGACAGGTCTTCGAGCTCCGTCTTGATGCCGTACAGTCCGAGGCGGTGGGCCAGCGGCGCGTACATGAACAGCGTCTCGGAGGCGATCTTCTGCTGCTTGTCCGGCCGCATGTGCTCCAGCGTCCGCATGTTGTCCAGCCGGTCCGCGATCTTGATCAGGATCACCCGCACGTCATTGCTCAGCGTGAGCAACATCTTCCGGAAATTCTCGGCCTGTGCGCTGGTCCCTGGCTCGAACACCCCGCTCATCTTCGTGAGCCCGTCCACGATGTTCCGTTCTCGCTCGCCGAAGAGGCTGCCCACGTCCTCGAGCGTCATGTAAGTGTCCTCGACCGTGTCGTGGAGCAGCGCGCACACTATGCTCGTCGTGTCGAGCCCCATCTCTTCTGCCACGATCCGCGCGACGCCGATGGGGTGGTAGATGTAGGGCTCACCGCTCTTGCGGCGCATGTCTTTGTGCGCTTCCAGCGCCAAATCAAAGGCCTTCCGGATCGCCCGCCGGTCCGCCGCCGTACGGCTGTGCACCGCCGCCCTGAGCAGCCCCCGGTACCTCCTGAGGATCTCCCGCTTCTCCAGCTCCAAATCAATGGCCGCAGTCTCCATCCCCCAAATATCGCAACCACTCCCCATCCCTCAGCGCCCCCAACCCCAACCTCGTCCCTCCGCGGCGCAGCCGCGCCTGTTCCCTCAGCACGCCCCTCCCCCCTCACTTACACGCCAAAGCCTCCGCCACCCGCGCCGCCGCATGCCGGCTCCATTTCATTGCACCATCTGGACCGAGGTGGGCCGGGTCGAAGCAATCGGCCACCGAAAGCGAGTCCGCTTCCCCGGGCCAACCCATCGATTCCGTTACATGGCACGGTCCGAAGGCCTCTTGCGCACGGAAGTAGACGCAGCCGTTTGTATCCCACAATTTTTGGAAATGGAAGATGACACGCATCCCCTTTGCCTCGCCGGCATCGATCAGGCTTCGCATGCGTGCAATGGCCTCGTCCGTGCGTCGATCGCAGGTCCAACCTGAGGTGGGAGTTTCGGATTGTGCGCGGAACCGAAAGTCGGCGGACGTGGAACGGATGACATTGAGGCCACTGTCGGGTGCTGCGAGGAGACGGGCACGCTCAGCAAGGATCCACGGACCGGGGTTGTCGGCTTCGGTGAGCGGCGCGAACCCGCGGGCGGCGAGTTCAGCCGGCGGAACGGCAGCATCCACAGCATCTTGGTGGCGGGCGAAGTCGAGCACGTGGGTCACC